>CAZQLG010000027.1:8266-16588 GCA_964594105.1 uncultured Desulfococcus sp.
TCTTTTCAGAAGCAGGTGCTTCTTCCGTATTTTTAGGTTCAGACGCCACTGCTGTTTCAACTGTCCCGGCTTTCCGGATGACTTCAACAATCGGACCTTCTTTACCGTCTGAAACGACTCTGCGTTCAACCGGTCCTGATTTTTTCTGCGCTTCTTCTTCAGCAACCTCAACTTCACTGGCTTTATCTGCGGCCGCCTGCTCTTTTTCAACATGCCGCTGTTTACCTTCTATACAGGCTTCGGCAATTCGAGAGGTAAGCAGTTTAACTGCCCGAATGGCATCATCATTTCCTGGAATGAGGTAATCAATCGCATCCGGGTCACAGTTGGTATCCACAATGGCAACAATCGGAATGCCAAGACGGCGGCCTTCATTAACCGCAATCGACTCCTTTTTAGGATCCACGATAAATATCGCCCCGGGCAATGATTTCATGCTCCGGATACCGCCCAGTGTATTATCAAGTTTTACGCGTTCTTTCTCAAGTTTCAACCGTTCCTTTTTCGGATAAAGATTAATGGTGCCGTCGTTATCGATTGTATTTAAATGATTCAAACGATCAATACTTTTCTTAATTGTCGGAAAATTTGTCAGCATGCCGCCCAACCACCGATTATGGACGTAATACATTTCACAACGGTTGGCCTCCTCATAAATGGATTCCCTGGCCTGTTTCTTGGTACCGACAAAAAGAACCGACTTCCCGCTTTCAACCGTATCGGCGATAAAATCACACGCTGATCTGAACATTTTAACTGTCTGCTGAAGATCGATAATATAAATACCATTTCTTGCGCCAAAGATATATTTTTTCATCTTCGGATTCCAACGCCTGGTTTGATGGCCAAAATGGACACCGGACTCCAGCAATTCTTTCATTTTTACATAATTCATTGTTTATCCCTTTCTTGTTTTGGTTTCTACCGCCGCCTGCATCCACCCGGCCGCCGACTTTTTAATAGTACTGACCGAAAATCGCTAATTTAGATTTTCGGTCAACCGTTACAATAAAAAAGCACCAGGCGCCCGGTCGTCAGGCGTGAGTAATAATAGAAAAATCAATTAAACAAATATTTATACCAAAAATTTTTAACCTAAGCAATCTTTTTCACAAATATTTCAGGCAAAAAAACATTGCCTTAATTTATTTCGAGTGCTTCATATCTGGCACATCATCTCAGAACCATTTGCGCCACACGATCATGACCGCTGTAATCACGAATAAATTTTAATTCAGCATAACAGGCGGCATCAGAAACAATCTGTGCGACACGTTCTTTCTGGTCATATCCGATCTCGATCATCAGCGTTCCATTTTTTTTCAAATATAATGGCGCGGTTTCAATAATTTTTTCAACAATATCCAATCCATCCGCACCGCCATCAAGCGCCAGCAGAGGTTCATACTTTCCGACTTCCGGCGCAAGACCGGCAATTTGATACCCCGGAATATACGGAGGATTTGAAACAATCAGGTCAAAGTTCTGGCTGTCAGGGTTTACTGAAGAAAACAATTCCCCGGCAAAAAAACAGATCTCTTCGTTTACACCATTTAAAGAAGCATTTTGTGACGCAACAATTAATGCTTTTTTTGAAATATCAGATGCGAAATAACCGTGCCCGGGTCGATTGGCGGCCAGCGCAACAATCACGGCACCTGATCCGGTTCCCACATCCATCACTCGAAAACGCCCGGAAGAAACATCCGGCGGAATCAATTTAAGCGATTCTTCAACCAAAAATTCGGTTTCCGGCCTCGGGATCAGGACTTCCGGAGACACATTAAACTCAATCCCCCAAAATTCACGACTGCCGGTAATATAAGCAACCGGTTCACGACGAACCCGTCTTTTGATAGACCCCTTGAATAAAGCCAATTCCCGCCGTGTCAGGGGTTGATCAAACCGTAAATACAAGTCAATTCGATGAATGCCCAAAACATGGGCCAGCAGTATTTCAGCTGTCAACCGGGGACTGTCAATAGGGTGTGATTTAAAATAGGAAGTGGTCCACTGGAGAATTTTAAGAATGGTCCATTGCGGGGCCATTGGATTCTTGGATGGATGCTTGGGCGGATTCCTGGATGAATTATCAGGCGGATTTGGCGGAGTCTGCATTCTTCAACGCCTGAGCCTGATAAAAAGTTGACAATCCGTCAATAATTTCCTTAATGTCGCCCTGCATAATATTTTCAAGCTTATATAGCGTCAACCCGATGCGATGATCTGTCATTCGCCCCTGAGGGAAATTATACGTGCGAATCCGTTCACTGCGGTCCCCGCTACCCACCTGATTTTTCCTTTTTTCTGAAATTTCTTCCTGCTGTTGACTGTTTTCCAGATCATAGAGCCGGGCCCTGAGAACGGTCATGGCCTTGGCTTTATTTTTATGCTGTGATTTTTGATCCTGGCAGATGACCACAAGACCGGTCGGCAAATGGGTAAGCCGGACGGCTGAATCCGTGGTATTGACGGATTGCCCGCCGGGACCGGATGAACGGTAAACATCTACTTTCAAGTCATTGGGTTCGATATGCACCGCGACATCTTCGACCTCAGGCAAAACGGCAACGGTAACAGCAGACGTATGAATACGGCCCTGGGTTTCAGTTGTCGGGACTCTTTGAACCCGATGCGTGCCGCTTTCATATTTAAGAAAACTAAACGCCCCTTTTCCCTTGACCATGACGATGACTTCCTTGAAACCACCGGAATCCGTCAGGCTTTCGGAAAGGATCTCCATCTTCCACCCCTGGGTGTCTACATACCGGCTATACATCCGGAAAAGATCTCCGGCAAAAAGCGCGGCTTCCTCGCCACCGGTACCTGCCCTGATTTCAAGCAGCACGTTCTTGTCATCATTCGGATCTTTCGGAATCAGAAGCAACCTCAGACTTTCTTCCAGTTTACCCATTTCAGATGACAGGGTTTCAACCTCACTCCGGGCCAGCGCTTTCATTTCCGGATCACTGTCAGACAATAACTCTTTGCTCTCCGCAAGCTCACCAATCGTCTGTTTATATATTCTGAAAACAGGAACAATTTTTCCCAGCTCACCATGTTCCCGGACGTACTTTGTGTACAGCTCCCGATTCTGAACGACTACAGGATCACTCAAAAGTTGTTCAAGTTCCGAGTATCTTTCGTCAAGCCCTGATAACTGTTCAAGCATTTAATTTAACAACCGATTCTCTTGAAAAAATAGAGATAAAACAGGAATTATTATTTATCATTATTCTGAAATTTTGCATATTTTCTGCGAAACCGTTCAATCCGACCGGCGGAGTCAACCAGTTTCTGCTTACCTGTATAAAACGGATGGCATTTAGAACAAATTTCTACCGTGAGATCCGATTTTGTCGAACCAACGATCACTTCATTCCCACATGCACATTTAATCGATGTTTCCTTATATTCAGGATGAATCTCTTTTTTCATTGTGTCCTTCCTTTTTATGAATTGATACGCCTATATATAAATCAGATCCAGATGGCAAAGTATAAAAGTTCAAATTGAAGACGCGCAAATTCTTCGTGATAATTCGTACTTATCGTACCATGAAGAAACGAAGAATACAGCGCAACGCAGAATTTGGGCTTTTTACGAAGCCACTATGAATTCATTGCATCAAGAAATTGCTTATTTGTTTTAGTTCCCTGCATCTTATCCAGCAAAAATTCCAGACTGTCAACAGGATTTAATGTAGAAAGTAATTTTCTTAATATCCAGATCCGGTTTAACGTCTCCGGTTCCAGCAGCAGTTCCTCTTTACGGGTTCCGGACTTTTTAATGTCAAAGGCCGGATAAATTCGCCGATCTGCCAGGCGGCGATCCAGCTGTATTTCCATATTACCCGTACCTTTAAATTCCTCAAAAATGACTTCATCCATACGGCTTCCGGTATCAACCAATGCAGTGGCTATAATCGTAAGACTCCCGCCCTCATCAATGTTTCGGGCAGCACCGAAAAACCGCTTCGGACGATGCAATGCATTAGAGTCCACCCCACCGGAAAGAATTTTTCCGCTGGGCGGGGACACGGTATTATACGCCCTTGCCAGGCGGGTAATACTGTCTAACAGAATGACGACATTGCGTTTATGTTCCACCAACCGTTTTGCCTTTTCAATGACCATTTCCGCCACCTGGACATGCCTTTCCGGCGGTTCATCAAATGTGGAACCGATCACTTCCGCATTAACGGACCGCTGCATATCCGTCACTTCTTCCGGACGTTCGTCAATTAACAGAACAAACGGAATCACATCTTTGTGGTTGGCGATAATGCTGTTGGCCAGATTTTTAAGGATCATCGTCTTACCCGCTCGTGGCGGGGAAACGATCAAACCGCGCTGACCAAAACCGATCGGCGTCATCATGTCCATTATGCGTGTGGTGTAATTATCTTTAACTGTTTCAAGCTTGATTTTTTTGTCAGGAAACAATGGAACCAGGTTATCAAATAAAATTTTATCCCTGGCGATTTCCGGTTCTTCATAATTTATTGCTTCAACCTTTAAAAGCGCGAAATATCTTTCAGACTCTTTTGGCTGCCGAATTTGACCGGAAACCGTATCACCGGTTTTAAGGTTAAACCGTCGAATCTGAGAAGGCGATACATAAATATCATCCGGTCCCGGAAGATAATTACACCCCGGCGAGCGCAGAAACCCGAATCCATCCGGCAAAATTTCAAGTGTGCCTTCACCATAAATCAACCCGTTCTTTTCAATATGGGCCTGGAGAAGTGCAAAAATAAGCTCTTGCTTCCGCATGCCGCCGGCATTGTCAATATTGAATTTTTTTGCCATTCGGGTCAGATCACTAATCTTTGTTTTTTTTAATTCTAAAATGTTCATTAAAAATAAAACCCCACTGAATAAAATTTTTTATAATAAGCATATCGATATGCTGTCATACCAATAAGAATTTATTGAATAAGGATATGCCGCAATATTTTTTGACTGCTTCTGCTGGAAAGAGATATAGATAATATGATGTTAACCGGATTGGGAATATTGTATCATTTTATAAGTAATAAAGAAAATTAGAGGCCTGGATTTATGGATTTATGATATTTTATATAGAAGGATAACCGACTTCAAATATGATTTTAAACAAGAAGATAAACGCGAAACGATCCAATTTAATTGTATAACATTTGATTTTATAACAACAGGCAACTTTGAATTAATAACAACAGGTATAAAAAAATATTATATATTTTCCCCCATGTCAACTTATTTTAATCTTTTTTTATCTTGCTGATAAAATTTTCATAAAAGCGATCAATGACGATTTGTGTTTCTTTCAAGGTGCCGTTATTGTCAATGATAAAATCTGATTGGGTGACCTTTTCCGCTTCCGGCATTTGAATTTTTATTAATGACATGGCTTCTTTTTGTGTCATTTGATCACGTGCCATAACACGGGCAACTCTTACGTCCGGATCAACGGTAACAGTCAATACATAATCAAAACAAACCGCCATTCCAGTTTCAAAAAGCAACGGCACTTCAACAGCAATTGCCGGATCATGTCGTTTTGCAGACTTTTTGAACTCAAGGTCCATCTGTAAAAATACTTCCGGATGCACAATCTGCTCAAGCGTTTCTTTTTTAATTTTGTCCTGCGTAATGATATCTCTCAATTTACTGCGATTTAATGTGTTATCATCTAACAATATCTCTTTTCCAAAAAAACCAACGATTCTTTTATATGCCGGGGTTCCCGGTAAAACCGCATTTCGGGCAAGCGCATCTGCACTCACCACGCTCAGTCCTTTTTTTTTCAAATAATTACATACAAAAGATTTACCAGAACCAATTCCTCCGGTAATCCCCAGTTTCACAGGCATGACATTCTTGTCACCGGAAATTTTCATATGAATCCATTGAAATTAGATGATTTTAGTAATATATACATTGATTACAGATAAGGTGGATAACCCCATAAAGAACGCACGAATTTTCGGCAATGCGTCATGAAAAAAAATTCATTATATTAAAAAATGTTTAAAATCAAAACAAATATCGCGCTATCTTCAAAAACATTTATTGTCGGCGGCACTGTCCGGGACATCGTCATGGGAACGCCCCCCAGAGATATTGATATCGTCACGCTGGGCGACCCCAAAAGGCTGGCACAAGACATCGCTGCAAATGTTCGGGGACGAATCATAGAATTAGGTAAACCCGGGATGAAAATTTTCCGCATCGTCACCAGAGAGCAGACATATGACATTGCACCGGCAAACGGCAAATCCATTAAGGAGGACTTAAATAAAAGAGATTTCACAATTAATGCGATGGCCATGCCTCTTGACACAAAACATGATAAGCGAAAAATTATTGATCCTCATAACGGGATTGACGATTTAAATCATAAAACAATCCGCATGATATCATCCGCTAACCTGAAAACCGACCCGATCCGATTGCTCAGGGCTTACAGGATTGGATCATTGTTAAACTTTACCATCGACCCGGAAACCAGCCGGGCAATTAAAAACACATCTTCCGCTATTTACACATCCGCCGGAGAAAGGATAAAAGACGAATTAGTCAAATTGTTCAACACGCCCCGGTCTCATCGGTATCTATTAATGATGAATGACACCGGACTCCTGACTGCGGTTTTTCCTGAATTATCCCCCTTAAAAGGCTGCTCACAAAATGCATTTCATCAATATGATGCGTTTGAACATACGTTAAAAGCCTATAATTTTCTTGAAAAGCTTCTTCACGACCCGGATTCAATGCCGTCGGAAATAATCAATTTAAAGCCTTTTTTACCGGCACCAAAACATTATGCCATGTTAAAATATGCCATCTTGCTCCATGATATCGGTAAACCAACGGTGCGTTCCATTGACCCAAAGGGCCAAATTCATTTTTATCGTCATGAAAAAATAAGCGCTGACATGGCCGCAAACATCAACAAGCGACTACGGCTGTCAAACCAGGAACAACGTTATATAGATTTCATCATTCGACATCATTTAAGCCTGTTATCATTATTTACCGCCTACACCCAAAACCGTTTGTCAAAAAAGGCGATTGCCCGTTTCTTTTTAAAATGTGACCGCATGACAAAAGAGATACTCATTCATACCACCGCAGACCTATACGGAAAAGGCGTCAATGAAAATATTCGGGAAAACACCCGGGCATTTATTGAATTCTTAAACCATATCATTAATTTTTATACTGATTCATTCCTGCCCCAAAAATCAAATCCGCCGCTCATCACGGGCGATGACCTGATCAATGAATTCGGACTGGAACCCTCTCCTTTATTTTCAAAAATTCTTCACCATGTTGAAGAAGCACGGTTTTCAGACCATATCACAACCCGCAAGGAAGCGTTTATACGTGTAAAAGAATTTTTAAATCGTCATAACCTTTCTTGACATTACAGGATCATTTATATAATTTTATTTTTTTTATACCGTAATACGTTATTCGGTTTTTTAAAAAACAATTATCAGATACCATTTCTTCAATTTAATAAGATACCCTAACGGTAACCATATATTATTAATATTATTAAAGGAGTAGAAATATGAATGTATTGTTTTTCGGTCCCAACGGCAGCGGAAAAGGCACACAGGGTGCGATTCTCAAAGATAAATACAACTTACCGCACATTGAATCCGGCGCGATTTTCAGAGTAAACATTAAAGGCGGCACAGAACTGGGCATGAAGGCCAAGGAATTCATTGATAAGGGCGCACTGGTCCCGGACGAAATCACTATCCCCATGATCCTTGACCGCCTGAAGGAAGATGACTGCAAAAACGGGTGGCTGCTTGACGGATTCCCGAGAAACAAGAACCAGGCGATCAAACTGGATGAAGCATTAAAAACGGCTAACATGTCGCTGGATATCGTTGTTGAGATTCTGCTGGACCAGGAAATCGCCAAAAACAGAATTATGGGCCGCCGCCTGTGCGTCAATGACAACAACCATCCGAACAATATTTTTATCGACGCCATCAAACCCGACGGCGATAAATGCCGGGTATGCGGCGGTGAACTAACTTCTCGCGCGGATGACCAGGATGAAGAGGCAATTAATAAACGCCATTCCATCTACTATGATACAGACACCGGCACCATGGCTGCTGCATATTATTTTAGAGATCTTGCTGAAAATGATGACGCGATGAAATACATTACCCTTGAAGGCAAAGCAGCCCTTCCGGATGTAACTGCGGAGCTTGTTTCCAAACTCTAATTTTTTATGGCGTCGTTAAAAGTTTTTCATGGTGACGCATCACCACTGTTTGAGAAAATAACAGATCGGAAGAGCGTCGTGTAG
>CAZQLG010000028.1:0-16226 GCA_964594105.1 uncultured Desulfococcus sp.
GCGGAGAGATGGTAAAACACCTTTGCGGGGAAAAATGGGTGGATACGGTTGTGGGCACAGATATTAATGAGCATATCTATAACCACCCGAAATATAAATTTGAAATTCGGGATATCCGTGAGTCCATGGATGATGTTTTTGCATCAAATGATATAGACACCGTCGTTCATGCCGCGTATGTGCTTCCCCCCATACACAACAAAGGCCTTATGGAAGATATCAATAAAGGGGGCACTGAAAATGTTTTAAAAGCCTCGGCAAAAGCGGGTGTAAAACAAATTTTGTATACAAGTTCTACTACCGCATATGGATTCTATCCGGATAATGACCAGCCGCTCACAGAAGAAAGTCCTTTGCGGGGCAACGGTGATATGACCTATGCGAAAAATAAAAAAGAAATAGAAGCCATCATGGCACAATTCATCATAGAGCACCCGGATATTATTGTTTCGATTCTCCGCCCCTGTTTTGTGGTCGGTCCGGGTTTTAAGAATCCTCTGGCCGAACACTTGAAGAAAAAGCTGGTGCTGCTGCCTTCAAAAGGCAGGGACTTTCAGTTTGTCCATGAAGATGACGTGACCGATGTTTCTCTGATGCTGTTGGAAAAACGAATCGGCGGGATATTCAATGTCACCGGTGATGGCACCATGACTTTTTCCGAGATGACAAAAATACTGGGAAATATCCGGATTCCATTACCATGGCCGATTATTTATCCTTTAAATAATCTTGCCTGGTTTTTACGCCTCGGGTTCATCACCAAATTCCCGTCACCTTCTATGCGGCTGATGGTTAACCCTTGGATTGCCAGTTCAGATAAATTAAAGCAGGAAACGGGTTATACGTTTAAATATGATACTAAAAGTGCGTTTAAAGATTTTGCCAAATCCGTGAAAAAATAGAATCTGGTTTATGAATCAAAGCGCGTTTTATAGGATAATTGCTGACAATAAAATCAGTATCTGCTGATATAAAAATCAGGAAATGGCGGATATTCTTTACTCGTTCTTTGTTGACATGTTAAATGAGAAGATTTAAGAAATGCTCCTGAACAGAGCTGTATGAAAAATTGTTGGGAGATAACAAGATGAAGAAACGGTAGATGAAATAATGGTTTAATTCAAGAGGTGACACCAATTTGCGGTTTTGATGCTTGAATCATCAAACCGATTACAAAGTGTACAGGTCACTTGACATAAATAAAGGATCTGTTGTCAGGTTTACACCGAGACGGCGAATGCCCTCTTCATCTCCCGGAGAAGGCATGTGGGTCATGTGCATTTCACAGCCTTTGAATTCTTTGAGTTTATCCATGGCCAGCTGGACGGTATGGTTGCTGTTGGCACTTATAGCAAGGGCGATCAGGGCCTCCTGAAGATCAAGACTCATACTTTTTTCGCCCAGGATATCTGTTTTCAGGGCAGTTACTGTATCGCATATGCTCTGAGGCAGAAGATGGATTTTGTTGGGAATGCCAGCCAGATGCTTTAGGGCTCGGGTAATAACGCTGGATGCCCCGTGCATACGGGGAGAGTTGCTCCCGGAAATTATGGTGCCGTCCTTGAGCTCAATGGCAGCACCGAAAAATACCCCGTCACTGCCCAGTCGCGGATCATTTTCTGCCTCTTTTGCAGCTTCCCATGCCGGTGTGACAACAGGTCGATCCTCAGTATTCAGGTTGTACTCCTTCATCAGAAGTTCTGCCCGCTGTAGAGTGTTTTTGTCAGTCAGACCCAGGGCGTATTCACACTGATACCTCAGATAACGACGGATGAGTTCCTGTTTAGCCGCTTCTTTAGCACCTTCATCATCGGTGATGGCAAATCCCACCCGGTTAACACCCATGTCTGTTGGTGATTGATAACAGCAGGTATCCCCGGAGATCCTTTCAAGGATTCGTCTGAGAACCGGGAAAATATCAACATCGCGGTTATAATTAACGGACTGGGTACCGTATGCCTCCAGATGAAAAGGATCAATCATGTTGATATCGCCCAAGTCTGCTGTAGCGGCTTCATAGGCCGCGTTGATCGGGTGTTTTAAGGGAAGGTTCCATACAGGAAATGTCTCAAATTTGGCGTACCCTGCCTGAATGCCGTGGAGATTATCGTGATACAATTGGGAAAGGCAGGTCGCCATTTTCCCGCTCCCCGGTCCCGGCCCGGTGACAATTACCAGAGGGCTTTGGGTAGGGATGTAATCATTGACGCCATACCCTTCTTCACTGACGATCAGGTTGACATCCGTGGGATATCCTTTTGTAAAATAATGAGTAAAAACATCAATGCCGCGACGTTCCAGCTTGTTTTTGAATATTACAGCAGCGGGTTGTTTTTCAAATCGTGTAATAATAACCCCCCGGACTTTTACCTCCCAGCGTTTCAGATCATCGATGATTTTCAGGATATCGGTTTCATAAGTGATTCCGAAATCTGCCCGGAGCTTTTTGCGCTCAATATCCCCGGCATAAATACAGATCAGTACCTCTGCCTGATCTTTAAGTTCCTGGAGCAGACGGATTTTAATATTCGGATCATATCCGGGCAGCACCCGAGCCGCATGATAGTCAAAAAGAAGTTTCCCACCGAATTCCAGGTAGAGCTTATTGTCAAATTGTTTAATCCGCTGTCTGATTTCCGCAGCCTGTTCCTTTAAATATCGTTCATTATCAAAGATTGTTTTTTGTAACATTTTTATTCCTGTTTAAATGATAGTCCACATGTGTTCATTTCAAAAATGTTTCAAATTAAACCAACTATGTAATAATTTGGTTAAACGTAATCAAAAAAAATAAGAAAAAGGTGTCATATCTTGAATTGTGAATTCAACAATAAATATTATAATCACAAAAGTTAGAATAAACAATTTGTCGTTTTAATAGCAAATTAAAAATAATCCATTCCTGATCTGGACGATTGGGCGAGAACAGATATAAAACAGGTCAAACCGTTGTCTTTTTCAAGCCCAGTTTTTGGTTGTATCGTGAAATATTTGCTAAAATGGCAGTATAGGGAAAATTGGTGTCACATCTTGAATTAAATCATTTCTTAGTTGACATGTTAAATGAGAAGATTTAAAAAATGCTCATGAGCAGAGCTGTATGAAAAATTGTTGGGAGATAACAAGATGAAGAAACGGTAGATGAAATAATGGTTTAATTCAAGATGTGATACCAATTTCCCAATTTCCCCGCATTACCACGACCCCGCTTTCTCATACTACCGGGGCGTACGGACAACTCCCCGGACGGGACTTTAACCCGATAGACGCATTGCTGTTACTGCGAACGGTCAGGTCTACATTCTTGACAAATTTGTCAAGAATGTAGACCTGACCCCAAATATTTTATTCTTGATCAAGAAGTCGTTTTAATAGAATATCTTCAACATTTCGGCAAGAATCTATAACAGACAATACAAATATTTTCCGTTCAGATATCCTGTATATTAATCGCCATGGTAGAATAATTAATTCCCGAAATTGAAATAGCCCTTGATCTTGAAGCTCTGGAACGATTCGACCTCTTTCTGGTAGGGTATAAAGGTCTGAAGCTTTTTGTCTGATTTTATTTAATATTTTAAGGGCATTTTGAGGGCTATCCTCTGCAATATATTCAATGATATTTTTTAAATCATTTTCGGCGACATTGGCCCAAGTGACATTGTACTTTGAACTCATTTCAATTTTGCCTTCAATGACTTTTCAATACCATTAAATACTTTCTCTTGTGGCTTCACCCTACCATTTCGAATATCACTTTCACCATGCGAGATTAGTTTTAATAAGCCAATCGCATTTCGCATATCTTCATAGCTTTTAGGATCTTGAAGAATAGCCCTCGGTTCACCATTTTGTGTAATAATAACAGGGCGATGGGTCTTGTTGATTTGATTCAATAAATCTGCGGCTTTTGATTTTAAATAAGTAACAGGTTTTATGTCATCCATAATATGCATTTTATTACCTCCGGTTCGTATATAGTGCCAAATTAAGACCGGATGTCAAGATATTTTTTTTCCTGCGAACGACCTGCGCACCTGCCGGTGTGGAGCGACAGCGAAACTCCGGTCAGAGTTCAGCAGAAAGGTTAGAGTTTCTATTCATTTTCATCAGAGTAAGCAGTGCATCTTATCGATAACTATGGACACGGCTGTCAGTTTTATTGAATTTGAAGAGATACACAACATCTTGGGGTAACGGAAATACTCAAAAGTTGTGATCCTAACAGAAAATGCCCGGGCGCTTCAACCTGTGATAAAAAAATAGTATCATTCAATTTCTGACAAACTCGTAAAAAGTCGGATTCCGATGGCAAAGAAAAAAGTTCCAAATTCGAGGCGCGCAAATCCTGAGTGATGATTCGTACTTAGCGTACTATGAAGAAGCGAAGGATGTACCGCAACAAAGAATTTGGACTTTTTACGAAGCCATCAATTTCTAATGAATGCATATTGCAAGTGCCTAACCCGACAAATCAAACAACCGGAAGACTGACAATAAAGGTTGAGCCCTGACCGGGGGGGCTCAAGACGCTGATCTGCCCCTGGTGGGCCTGGGCAATGGAACGGGCAATGCTCAAGCCGAGTCCGCTGCCGGGTTCGGCTTTATGACCCGGGGAATGGGAACGAAAAAATTTATCAAAAATGGCTGCCAGATCTTTTCGTAAAATCCCGGTTCCCGTATCTGAAACAGCAATCTGGGCCATGTTCGATTTAACGGTCAGGGTAATACTGATTTTACCGCCCCTGGGGGTAAACTTCACCGCGTTGTTGATCAAATTCAAAAACAGGCGTCTTAAATGGACTTTATCGCCGTTGATCGCATGTGCTGATTCCGGAATTTTCAACTCAGAGACCAACCCTTTTTGTTCGGCCAGGATGCTGCTGTATTCACAAATTTCCTCAAGAAACGCCTTCAGGTTAATAATTTCAAACTGAAACACATCCGGATTATAATCCAACCGCGCCAGCAAAAGCAGGTCTTTAATAATTCTGATCAACCGGTCGATCTCTTCTACGCTGACATTTAAAACTCTTTGATATTCTGTCGCATCCCGGGTCTCGCTGAGTGCAAGCTCAACCTCGCCCCGGATAATGGCCAAAGGGGTTTTCAGCTCATGGGCCACATGAGAACTGAACTCATTAACATGCTCAAACGATTTCTCAAGGCGCTCAATCATGGCATTGCAAGAGCTGATCAGACGCTTCATTTCTTCATCCGCTGCCATTTCAGGAATTCTCAGATTCAAATCTTTATGCGAAATATCATCTACAATTTTCGTAACATTCAACACGGGCCTTAAAATCCTTCTGGCAAAAAAACTGCCCAGAAAACTGGTTAGCCCCAGGATAAACAAAATACCGGCCCCGATAAAATACAGTAATTGACTCAAAATCCGAATCACGGAATCCAGCGGCGTGCCGATCTGGATTACCAGAAGATGACGATTCCCATATGAAAACGGTAAATTAACAGCTCGCAACCGGTGATTTGAATTTTTGATATTTTTAAAAATCGCTGAATTGAGTGATAAAGGAAGCTCGTTTCGAAACAATGCCGTGATTTCTGCATTAAAATTCTGGGATTTAATGATGGGCTGGCCGTGAACATTTAAAATATTGATGTAATCACTTTTTAAATTAAGTGCCTGCATATCCGAACGCCACAGATCATCAATAATCAAGCGCGCCCGGTCCTCAACTCCCAGCAGCTTGTTGATTAAATGCTGGTGACGGGATTCCGTTTGTTTAAGTTTTTCATAAGATTTTAAAATATTTACAATTTCAGCCGCTTTAATCTGAAGTTCTTCATCCACGTCACGAAAAAGGATGTGCCGGGTAATGCTGAACAGAACCCCGCTGAACATAACCAGGATAATACACAGAATGGATGTATACAGGATGCTGGCTTTGAATCGAATGGAATTGAGTTTCATGTTAATAGGGGTTAGGAGTTAAGGTTTAAGGTATAAGGTAGAAGGTAGAAGGTAGAAGGTAGAAGGTAGAAGGTAGAAGGTATAAGCTGAATACTGAACATTCAACGTCCAACATCGAACGTCGAATAGTGATTTCGCTTCGCTCTATTTTTAACAATAAATAAAAAAAACCGGCTTTCTTTATCATGTGACAATTATTTCAACGTTGGACGTTCAATGTTGGGCGTTCACCCCTTCTACCTTCTACCTTCTACCTTCTACCTTCTACCTTCTACCTTCAGCCTTCCGCCTCTTCCTTAATCACATACCCCCTGCCCCGCACCGAATGGATGAGTTTTTTTGAAAATCCGGCGTCGACTTTCTTGCGCACATAGTTCACATACACATTAATCACATTAGAATAACTGTCAAAATCCTGATCCCACACATGTTCGGAAATCATGGTCCGGGTGACCACCTGTTCGGCATGAATCATCAGGTATTCCAACAACGCATATTCGGTGCTGGTCAATTCAATATTTTCCCCGGCACGGGTCACTGTATGGGTCAACTGGTCCAGTGCCAGGTCCGCCACTTTCAGGGTGGTGGTTTGTTGGGTCCGCTGTCTTCGCAATAATACCCGGACCCGGGCCAAAAATTCCCCAAAAGCAAAGGGTTTTGTCAGGTAATCGTCGGCTCCGGAATCCAGGCCGTATATTTTGTCGCGAACATCATCGCGTGCCGTGAGCATGAGAATCGGGACATCAAATTCTTTCTTTCTCAGCTCCTGGCAAACCGCAAACCCGTCTTTTCCCGGCAGCATGATATCCAAAATAATCAGATCATAGGGGTTTATCTCAGCAAGGTACAGCCCCTCGTTCCCGTCATAGGCCACATCAACGCTGTAATGCTGTTCAACCAGCCCCCGTTCGATAAATGAGGCAATTTTCTTTTCATCTTCGACAAGCAAAATACGCATATTTCAATTCACCTGAAAATCAATCTGATATTTTTTCAAAAATTTAATCGGATGGTATGATTTCTTGGATTTTCGCAACCCCTCGTCTCCCAGATCCTGCTCCCGGTTCACCCGCCGCATACCAGATACCGTGCCAGACGAATCAGACGCCTCATGTTCAATAAACATCTGATTTATCGCCTGGTATACCCCTTTGTAATCCGTATTCCCCTTTTCAAAATGGACCACCAGTGTATCATCAATGAGCTGCTCGCCAATAGTATACGCAACCATTATGCCTTTAACCAAAATACACCCGCCGATAATACCGTCAAGGCGCTCCCAATTAGACAACACCTTTGCAATGGCCATGTTCTCATTTTCCAGCTGAACATCTGAGTCGCATTCCCGCCAGGTGCACCAGTTATTCTGCATTGCCATAGCCGCCTCAACAAGCTCCGATGACATTACAACATACTGATAATCATAATTTTTATGAAACTGATGCAAAAGGTTCCGTTTTTTATGAAACCGGTTACCTTTTAATGTGATCAGTTCATTGACATCATAAATATAATCAAACTGGTCCCGGTCCGGGGACACTGATACCCTTTTATTAAAAACAGATTCCAACAACCGGGCAAGCGGTTCCGGGACACGAATCATAGACGATTTAAATTGCGGAAAGCGCTCAAAATATCGAGGCCAGTCAATAGCCTGCCAGTTTCCTATCGGTGCCCAGTATTGAGGGGTCGGATGATTCTGGCGCAGCCAGCATAATTCATCGGTTTGAGCCCACTCCAGATCATATGCTGATGCCCAGCTCCATACATTGACAAAACTGTAATCCGATGTCATCTGTGGGCATTGCGATAAAAAAGTTTGAAATGTTGTCTGATCAGACAACGCAATCGGCTTAAATTCAAGATTCATCAAATTTCCCGGACCGCTTTGACAAAATCCTGGCCCCGCTGATACGCTTGGTCAAGATATTCTGGATGCGTGAGCACGTCGCCTTCAAAATCCAGCTGCCGGTAAAGCAGAGAATCCCACAATTCCATATCCAGGACATCAAAAAAATACTGCATGGTCAGCAGCATGCCGTCAAACAGCTTTTTGCCCCGAGTAGCCCCGACCCCTATGACCAGGCCCTTGCGCGTCGGTTCCCACTTATTGTAGGCGACTTTGTCAATCCAGTATTTTTTCACCCATAACGACTGGCACCGGTCCATCAGTATTTTAACATGCGCGCTGACCGTGTAAAAAAAAATAGGAGAGGCAATCATCAGCCCCTTGCTGGCCAGTATCCGGTCCCGAATCTTTTGGAAATCATCTTTAATGGCGCATTCGCCTTCTTTTTTGCATCCGTAGATTTCCAGGCACAGGGATATTTTATAATCCCTTAAGACAATCTCATCCACTTCCGCGCCTGCATCTCTTGCTCCGGCAACCGCCCTTTTCAGCAGCGTTGCCGTGTTTCCTTTTCTTCGCGGACTTCCATAGACGGCTACAATCTCAGACATATTTTCCACCTTTGATGGCTTCACAAAAAGTCCAAACTCATCGTTGCACTGCATTCTTCGTCACTGCGGAGTAGGCAAGCTACGCCTCATTCCTCTGAATTTGTGCGCCTTAATTTTGAACTTTTTTCTTTGCCATCCGAAATCTTTTTTTACAGTAACATTATATTGAATAACTGATAAGTATAATACGAACTCATTACCAAAGACTGCCTATGAAAAATCCAGAATCAACCCTACGGGACAATGATCCGATCCAAATATGTCATTATCAATAAACGCCTCTTTTACCCGTCCCCTATCAATCAAATCCTGCGTCACAAAAAAATAATCAATGCGCCACCCGGCATTTCGCTCCCTTGCCTTGAAACGGTAAGTCCACCACGAATATTTCTCCGTTTCCGGATACAGGTAACGGAATGTATCCACATATCCTTGTGATTCAATTTTATCCAGCCAGTCCCTTTCAATGCGTAAAAATCCAGACCTTTTTTCATTGGCTTTGGGATTCTTTAAATCGATCTCATTGTGAGCGGTATTATAATCACCCGTAATGACAAGACTTCTGCCTGACTTTCGCAGCTTGTCCGCATAGGCGAAAAAGTCTTTATAAAAATTGAGTTTGTAGTTCAGGCGGTCATCGTCCATCTGACCGTTGGGGAAATAAATATTAAATAAAATAAAATCATCAAAATCAAGTTCGACGATCCGCCCTTCTGCGTCATATGCTTCAATACCGATTCCGTTTTTTACTGAATTGGGAACCATTTTCGTCCAGGCGCCCACACCGCTGTAACCTTTTTTGACGGTAGAGTATGACCAGAAAGATTCATATCCGTTAATATTTCTAACATCATCAGCCAACTGATGATCCTGAAGTTTTGTTTCCTGAATACAGAGTACATCCGCATCCAGCGCTTCAAAAGATTCAAAAAAATCTTTTTTTACAACTGCCCGAAGTCCATTGACATTCCATGAGACCAGTTTCCATATTTTCTTTTTCATATTTCTCAAAAGTCCTCAAAAATTTGGGTAACCCACATATTGTAATACTTTCTCAAACCCATCAGGAATCATAAAGGCAGCCGGAACACTTTACAATCAGGTTGCTCAATTCCTTAAACAACACGTTATAGGAATAATGTTTCCTGGCGATTTCATAATTATGATTCACCAGGCGTTCACACAGTTTTGGATCGTCTATAACCTTCAAGGTATTCTGTATTGCCTCATCCGTAACATACCCGTCAAATTCAATGACTGAAAAACCTTTGGGCTTGATATCAATGGTATAAATTGAATAGGTATTAACGACAATTGGCTTTTTAAAGTAAATCGCCTCCAAAAACGCATTGCCGAACCCTTCATAATTAGACGGATATGTCACCAGATCCGCATGGGGATAGATATCGTCTAACGTATAAATCTTTCTGCCGTCCGGCGTGAGCCCCCTGTTATCATTAATAATATCTGACACAAAAATCGTATCCACCTTCATCAGTTTAGAATATTTCCTGATCCGGTTTTCATACTGATACCCCTCATCTCCGGACGCATGCGAAATGACCAGTTTTGCCTTTCTGCCCAACCGATTAACCAGCTCAATGGCATGTTCAATGCCTTTTCGTTGAACCACGCGGGTCGGTTGAAGCACCAGAAGTTCATCATCTGCAATACCCAAGGCCGCACGAACATCTTGATTATAGTCATCAACACCATTTGGCGGCGTTTCAAAATCCATCACGTTCGGTATGAGATGGGAAGATATGCCGGTCCGTAAGCTAAGCTGGTCTCCTGCGGCAGAACTGATCACCACATGTTCCATTCCCGGCAAATGGGGAGGAAATGCCATTCGCATATAATCACTGATTGCATTTATCAAAAACCGTTGTCGTTCCCAAAAAAAATCATGATGATGGGCAATGGTCGGCATTTGAATTTCGGATAACACTTCTGTTATTGCAAGCCCCAAAGGAATATTCATCGGAATTGCCAGCGCATTTTCAATAACTAAAAGTTCAACTTCAAATTTTCCGATAAATTCATACAGATCGTCCTTAATCTTATTTTTTATGGACTGGATCTGATCCGTCAGATATCGCCCCCGCTCATCAACGCCAAAAACACTCTGGCTGATTTCATCAATTTCCGGATGTCTGAAATGGGCTTCGGGTGAAAGATAGGATCTTTCCGGCGGCGTATCCAGCTCACCGGCAAAATAATAACAGGTAAACCCTCTGGCTTCAAATACCTCCGCCCATTTTGCGGTCTCCAGAGAAACACCATCTGTTCCCATAAATCTTGTTGAAATAAACCCGACATTATGAACTGAATCACAATCATTACAATATGCCATTTCTTTACTCGCCTTTTGGTTTTAAACAGTTTAAATGAAAAAAGCGTCCTGACAGAATATTTAATCAAAATATCAAAATAACCTGCCGATTTGCAAGGTAAATTATTAAAATATGGAATCGATCAAAAAATGCCGGATAAGCCGACATCAATTCATCCGCAAACCGGTTAACGCACAAAATAATTACAATAATAAATGCTTCTTGACAGTAAACAATGTTTATCATAATAAATTAAGAATTTATAGCTACGTGTCATTCACCGCCTTCATACAAGAGAGTAAAAATGCTGGAAGTCAAAGTTGACCTTTTAAAAAATAGACTCTATATCACTCTGGGACGAATCCAGAAAAACAAAGTCAAAAACGCTCATGAAGTGGTCGAAAAAGCTGCAAAAAAGCTGGCGCCCGGATTCACTTGTGTCACACGGATCATAGATGCACGGGACATTGATCAAAACGATATTGACGAGATTAAAAGAATACAGATAATGCTGGCTGAACGTGGCATGTCAAAAGCGGTTCGTGTCGGGATGGAAGATGGGAAAGTGCTGCTCAACCAGGTCGGAAAAGACACGGGATATATTGCCTCAAATGCGGCAACCCTGGGAAAAGCAGAACAGATGCTGGATAGCTGTGAAAGAAAGAAAGACGCTGACAAAAACTGATACAGAAATTTTTGTAAGCATTCACAGGGCACCGCATCTGCTTTGTTGCCGAACACTTGAAGTATAAAAATACTTCTATGCACTCGGCGCCTCACATCTGCAGCACCCTGTAAATGCTTACAGTTCATCGGTGGAAAATACATAAACAGTTGTACCCCGTGAACGGGTACGAAATGTTTATATTTATCTGTGTTCGGTATATTTATTTAAAAAGGCAATGAGGACAAACCATGGAAACAGAAAGCAATATTTTACAGTACCTGCCGATCGTTAAAAATATTCAGATTTTCCACTGGCTGCACGAGGATGAACTGCAAAAAATGCTGCTCATTTCCTCTATCCACCATTATGAAAATGGGGAAAAAATCATTACCCAGGGGGAAGTGGGCGATTGCTTGTACGCGGTTGTCAACGGGAACGTTGAGGTTTCTGTTAAAGATAAAAACAACAAAAATATGCCCATCAGCAAGATTGAAAAAGGCGAAATTTTCGGGGAATCCGCCATCTTTCTGGCAAGCAAAAGAACTGCCACCGTCACCTGCGCCAGCGATACCATTATCATGAAAATCAGCCGAAAAAATCTGATCTTTTACTTTAAAACCTATCCCCATGCCGGCAACAAGCTCCTGATGCTGATGATCCTCAACATGTTAAACAAACTCAGACATGCCAATGAAGATCTGATACTTGAAAAACAATCGGATTTGGATTTTAATTACGTTGACACCCTGATCCAGGAATTTATTGACGAGTCAGACCTTCCATCAGATTAACCCGACGCCTCATGAACCGTAGCTGACGTACAATGCCAAAGCCACTGGACATCAAATGGATTCCTTAAAGCAACCCTACTCCCGGCGCCAGCAACAGATTATTGAAAAAATCCAGGTCAACATTCCTTTTACCATGCTGGTGGAAAGGCAATGGCAGGATCTTTTTTTCAATTCCGGATTAAACCCTGAAATCGGGCTGGCCGCTGAAGCGCTGGATGCCTTCTCCTTATCTGACTTTAAACGTTTCGCAGACCCATTTCATAAACACAACCGATCGATTACCATCCATGGACCATTTATAGACCTGTCCCCGGGTTCACCTGACCCCAAAATCCGGGATCTAACCATCTACCGGTTTAATCAGCTCATTGATGCGGTATCTGTTTTTAAACCAAAAACAGTCGTATGCCATGCCGGATATGATCATGTCAGATACGGCTTCTGTAAAAAAGAATGGCTTAAACATTCCGTGAACACCTGGCGGTGGCTGGGCCGGGAGCTGTACGGCCGGGGATCTCGCCTGATGCTCGAGAATGTCTATGAAACAAACCCATCCGATCTCATACAGATACTGGAACAACTTGATCACCAGCATATCGAATACTGCCTGGACGTGGGGCATTTGGCATCTTTTGGAAAATATCCCCTTGAGAAATGGCTCGACGCCACCGGAGAATATATCGGACAACTCCACCTTCATGATAACCACGGCGACCATGACAGTCACCTGGGAATGGGAAAAGGCAGCATCCATTTTGACCCCTTATTTGAATATATCAAACGCATGACAAAAAAACCGGTTGTGACCCTCGAGCCCCATAAAAAAGAAGATTTCATCGCCAGCCTGGCATTTCTTGAGCAATCTGATTTTTTATCAGTGATGGCGGCATAAAAAGCCCAACTGCTGTGTTGCACTGCATTTGGGGCTTTTTTCTGTCCATATAAATCTGATTTTTTACCTGATTATCACCATTGTTTTTATAAAATAGGCCAAGCGAAGGTCATCCGATTTTCGGGCAAAATCTATTGCAAAATTTTTTGATTAATTTACAAATGCTTATATTGACATTCCGTCAATACGCCGGAATTTTTCAATATCATCTTGACATCATAAAAATCAATTGATAAAGAAATTGCTTTTAAAGTGAAATTCGCATTCTGAAAATCGATCCGGTCAAACAGACGATTTTGAACCACTACAAAGCCGATTTGTCGATTCCATACTTTATTAAATTGAATATATGTGGTGAGCAAAACACCATTAGATTAGAAACATAAATTAGGTCATTCAATCAATCTACAAGAGGAGAAAATTATGATTAAACCACTTGGTTCAGACAAATTAATGCCGCTGTACGTAGCAGACGACGCAAAACGCGCCGAATTAATCAAGGAAGCAGAAAGCCTGCCGTCAATCGTTATCAGCTCCGCAGCTGCCGGAAATGCTGTTATGCTGGCCGGCGGTTACTTTACCCCGATGATCGGCTACATGAATGTTGCCGATTCCATGAGCGTTGCCGAGAACATGCGAACCACTTCCGGTCAATTCTGGCCGACCCCGTTACTAAACGTTGTTGAAGACGCATCCGCCATTAAAGACGCAAAAAGAATCGCCCTTCTGGACCCGAACGTAGACGGCAATCCGGTTATCGCTATTCAGGATGTCGAATCCATTGAAGAATTCACAGCTGATCAAATGGCCACAATGACCAAAACGATCTACGGCACCGATGACATGGATCACGTTGGCGTAAAAGCATTTAACACTGTCGGCAAAACCTGCATCGCCGGTCCGATTCAGGTACTCAACTATTCTTATTTTGACAAAGAATTCGTCGGCACTTTCAAAACCGCCGTTGAAATTCGCGACGAAATGGCCAAACTCGGCTGGGAAAAAGTGGTTGCTTTCCAGACCCGTAACCCGATGCATCTGGCCCACGAAGAACTCTGCCGCATGGCTTATGAAGATGAAAAAGCCGATGGTATCCTCATCCACATGCTGCTGGGGAAACTGAAAAAAGGCGATATTCCGGCTGACGTTCGCGATGACTGTATCCGTAAAATGGTTGAACTTTACTTTCCGCCCAACACCGTTATGGTTACCGGTTACGGATTTGATATGCTGTATGCCGGACCCCGTGAAGCTGTTCTGCATGCCTGCTTCCGTCAGAACTGCGGCTGTACACACCTGATCGTTGGTCGTGACCATGCCGGCGTTGGCGACTACTATGGTCCGTTCGATGCACAGACCATTTTCGACGACATCTCTAAAGACGACCTGCAGATTGACATCTACAGAGCAGATCACACCGCTTATTCAAAGAAACTGGATAAGGTTGTCATGATGAGCCGCGTTGAAAATCATACCAAAGAAGACTTTGTACTTCTTTCCGGAACCAAGGTTCGTGAAATGCTGGGCCAGGGAATCAAACCGCCCAAAGAATTCTCACGCCCGGAAGTCGCAGACATACTGATCGCTTACTATCAGTCCCTGTAGTAATAAACCAGTCTTTTAAGATTTTTTAAAACTGATTGAGATGCAAAAGCCCGCTCTTTTTTAAAGAGCGGGCTTTTTTTATGGTACTTGAAATGTTCGCCCAAAAGAGTAAAATTAAGAAAAAATGACGATTATGAATTAAACCCAATCACCCTTCAGGTCAGAATCAAATATCTATGGCCTTGACCCGGAAAACCAGGTTTCTATATCTCATACAAAGGGTTTGGAGCCATCAGTACAAATCATTTAACAGCGCTGAATTATGCAAAAATATTACTATTTGATTCATATTCAATACTTGGGGTTCCGATATCACGGTTGGTTGAAGCAGCCGGAGTTAAGAACTGTTGAATCTATGATTGAGAAAACGCTTAAATTTATTTTGGGCCATACCCAATTTAGAATTTTAGGTGCCAGCCGGACAGATGCCAAAGTATCTGCCAATCATTCCGCTTTTGAACTTTTTGTAAACGAACCCTTGCATCCGGATCAATTACTGACTGATTTTAATCTGAATTTACCAAACGATATCAAAGTGTTAAAAATTGAAAAAGTCGACAAGAAATTCAGTATTATCAACGCTCCAAGAACCAAGGAATACATCTATCTGTTTTCTTTTGGAGAAAAATGCCATCCCTTTTGTGCGCCGCTGATCAGTTCTTTTCAGGATCACCTGGATATTGAATTAATGAAAACCGGCGCTTTATTATTTGAAGGGAAGCATAATTTCATCAAATACGTCACCAAACCGAAACCGGGCACCACGTTTGAAAGGAAAATCCTGGTAAGCAAAATCAAAGAAAATACAATTTATCAAGCCAATTTTTTCCCGGCCAAAAGTTACGCATATTTCATCCGCTCCAAAGGATTTTTACGGTATCAGGTTCGTTTAATTATGGGACAACTACTCAGTCTTGGCCGGGGAGAAATCAGTTTAAACGATATTGAGGACTCTCTAAAAGGAAAAAATAATCAGCCGCTCAGACATATTGCCCCCTCTTCAGGCCTGATTTTAAACAAAATTGAGTTTGATACACTCGTAAAAAGTAGCCCGCCAATTTATCGGTGATCGGCAGGAAATCGAACGCCGGGTATCCATCTCCGATGATTTATGCGGGTATGTATTTTCTTAGATATCTTGTGACCGTATCCGCATCCTCCATTTCGAGAACCGTGTCCAGAACCTCTTTCGCCGAAGACCGGTTAAGTTCCCGGATAAATTTTTTGGCGGACGGGATCGATGACGGCGTCATGCTGAGGCTGTCCGCTCCCATTCCAACAAATAGTAAAATGCACGGAAGCAGAGTTGCGGCCTCCCTACAGATGCTCACCGGCTTTTCAAATCGCCTGCAAACCGATATTATAGTATAAATTGTCAAAATTACTGCCGGGTGCACCGCATTATAGCGGTCGGCAACTTTTCGATTGTTCCGGTCAACCGCTAAGAGATACTGGATGAGATCATTGGTACCGATACTGACAAAATCAATATAACGGAGCAATCGATCTAAAATCGTAACGGCCGCCGGCACCTCGATCATTA
>CAZQLG010000029.1:0-15779 GCA_964594105.1 uncultured Desulfococcus sp.
ATGTTTGCAAGTTTTGGGTCCGCATTACCTGCGCCAACGCAAGTGGTCGTAGCTATGAGCCGGTTTGTGCAGACACGAATATTATATATAATCGGTGCTGTTGTGTTATTTTTATTTTCTTTTAAGCGGTTTTATAAAACGGAAAAAGGGCGGGCCCTGGTTGATGATCTATTACTTAAAATGCCGGTGGTTGGTATTATGATCCGTAAGGTGGCTGTGTCCAAATTTACACGCACTATGGGGACCATGCTGTCCAGTGGCGTGGCAATTTTGGAAGCGTTGGATATCGTAGCAAAAACAGCTGGTAACAAAACTATTGAAAAAGCTATTTATAATGTTCGCACCGGAATTGCCGAAGGCCAGACAATTGCGGATCCGTTGTCTGAATCCGGCGTTTTCCCCCCCATGGTTTGCTCGATGATTGCTGTCGGGGAATCTACCGGTGCGATTGATGCGATGATGGAAAAGATCGCGGATTTTTATGATGAAGAGGTG
This sequence comes from uncultured Desulfococcus sp., assembly GCA_964594105.1. GTDB lineage: Bacteria > Desulfobacterota > Desulfobacteria > Desulfobacterales > Desulfosalsimonadaceae > SURF-3. The sequence continues at coordinate 496 of CAZQLG010000029.1, forward strand.
GATCAGGCTGTGGACAATATGACAGCCATGATTGAGCCGTTTATGCTTGTTTTTCTTGGCGTCGTCATTGGTGGCCTGGTTATTTCCATGTATCTTCCCATATTCCAGATGGCAGGAGCAATATAGGTAAATCTCAGTTGAAAATTGACCGTCAAAATAAGCCCCTGCTGGATCAACATCAAAAATTAAAGTGGCTGATATTTTTCAGGGCGCTGTTTGCGGCCGTGTTGCTGGGTTCAGCGATTCTCGTGGGGTTTCATGAAAATCGCCCCTTTTTTAGTCAACCGATTAGATTTATATGCTATATTGCCATTGTTCTGTTGATTCTTTCATCGCTGTATGCCTTTATACTGTCTCGCCTTTCTTCTCGGTTCGTCCGTTTCGGTTATGTCCAAATATTCATCGATAGCCTGCTTCTGACGGGCATTATTTTTGTCACCGGAAGTTTTTTAAGTATTTTTTCTTTTTTATACCTTATTGTGATTATTTACGCAGGCATGGTCCTTTCCAGAAGCGGCGGGATGTTTATCGCATTTTGCTGTAGTGTCCAATACGGCGTGCTCATTGCTTTAGAATTTCAGGGGGTCATTTATCCGGTTGGTGTTGAAATTGATTTTATAACCAGTCATTATAATTTGAATTATGTGCTTTACAAGTTTTTTATGACCATTGTCGCATGCTTTGGTGTTGCGTTTTTAAGCGGTTTCCTCGCTGAACAGGAGCGGCGGGCAAAAAAAGACCTCTGGGCAATGGAGGATCAGGTGAAGCGTGTTGAAAAATTGGCGGCAATTGGCGAAATGGCATCCGGGCTTGCCCATGAAATTAAGAATCCGCTGGCCTCATTATCGGGTTCCATTCAGTTTTTAAGAGAAGATATTCCCTATGATCCGGATCGGGACCGGCTGATGGATATCATTTTACGAGAAGCCGATCGTCTCACTGCATTGGTTAATGATTTTCTGATGTTTGCAAAGCCACAGTCCGGACAGATAAAAATTGTGGAACTCGATGTTGCGCTTGAAGAGATTATAAATATTTTTACCGTAGACAACCGTCGCAATAAAAGAATTAATGTAACCAAACAGCTTTCTGAAGGAATATTTATTGAAATTGATCCGGAATATTTCCGGCAGGTTATTTGGAATCTGTTGTTAAACGCAGATGAAGCGATCGAAAGCGAAGGCCAGATTGATATTAAATTGTCTCCGGTGGATAAAAGCCATGCCTGCATTACCATAAAGGATGATGGATGCGGGATGTCCGAAGAGACCATAAAATCAATCTTTGATCCGTTTTTTACCGCAAAACCCAAGGGGACCGGTCTCGGGTTGTCTATTGTTCAACGGATTATTACCTCATATAATGGATTAATTGACGTTAAGAGCACACCGGAAAAAGGGACCACCTTTACCGTTAAATTTCGCCGGGTGATTAATTCCCGTTAGTTTTTTTGTCCTGGCCCGGATAAAATTAGTTTTAGCGTTTGCTGTGGCTGGCAGGCTCTCCAACAAGGACAACGTCCAGGGTAACTGAATTTGGTCCCCAATGCGGTTACCCTGGAGAGAGTTAAGTTAATCTTGACAGTTGATTATAAATGGGATAGCCAACCGGATGAACAATAATTAGCCGAAGTCTGAAGTGATGTACCAAAATAGAGTTGCTCTGTTTTGGTACATTGTTTTTTCATACGTTTAAAATAATTACTTATAACTATTTTGGATAGAAAGAAAATGAGCCCTAAAAACGATATCATTGAAAAGAGAAAAGAAAAAATTAGAATGTTGAAAGAATCGGGGATCGCACTTTTCCCGAATGACTATAAAGTAACACATGCAATAAAAGAGATTCAAAAATTAGTGGAAAAAGAATCAGGCGATATTTCGGATGATGTCTCATATTCTGTGGCTGGCCGTATTATGGCAGTCAATCGGTTCGGAAAATCAGCTTTTATCCGATTTAAAGATCGGAGCGGCCAGCTTCAGGCATATGTCCGAACGGATAAAGTGGGCGATGATGCATATGCCTTGTTTAAAAAACTCGATATTGGCGATTTTGTCGGTATGGCCGGGCCGATGTTTCAGACAAAAACAGGAGAATGGACGCTTCTGGCAAATTCTTTACAATTAATTTCCAAGGCAACACGGCCGTTGCCGGAAAAATTTCATGGACTGAAAGATCCGGAAAAGCGCTACCGGCAACGATATCTGGATTTGATTATGAATACAGATACCCGGGAGTTGTTCATCAAGCGGAGCCGTCTGGTTCAGGCGATCCGGATGTTTTTGCTGGATCGGGATTTTTTAGAGGTGGAAACCCCTATGATGCAGCCGCTTCCCGGGGGGGCGGATGCCAAGCCCTTTAAAACATATCATAATTCGCTTAGTATGGATCTTTTTTTGCGAATTGCGCCGGAACTTTATCTAAAAAGACTGGTAACCGGCGGGTTTGAAAGGGTTTTTGAAATCAACAGAAGTTTCAGGAATGAAGGAATTTCTACACAGCACAATCCCGAATTTACGATGCTTGAATTTTATCAGGCGTATGCCACATATGAAGATCTTATGAATTTAACGGAAAAGATGTTTCAAGCGCTGGCTGTAAGCATTGCCGGTTCAATGGATTTTGAATATCAGGGAGAGCGGATTAAATTCAGCGGTTCATGGAAACGGATAACGCTTCAGGATTCTGTAGAAAAAATTGCCGGTGTGGACCCGGTTTTATTTGCCAAAAAAGATGAACTGATGAATTTTGCACTGTCAAAAGGGATTACTTTTGGTTCTTATGCCAGTGAAACCATCGGAACCGGCAAGATAATGACCAAAATATTTGATGCCCTTGTGGAACCCAAATTGATTCAGCCGACATTTATCACCGGTTATCCGGTTGAAGTGTCACCGCTTTCACGAAGAAATAAGGAAAATCCGGATTTGACGGATCGATTCGAATTATTTATTGCCGGAAGGGAGATTGCCAACGGATTTTCCGAGTTAAATGATCCGGAAGATCAGAAAAGCAGGTTCTTACATCAGCTTGAGAATAAAGAATCCGGGGATGAAACACCGCATATCATTGATGAAGATTATATCCGGGCACTGGAATACGGTATGCCGCCCACTGCGGGCGAAGGCATCGGTATTGATAGGCTGGCCATGCTTTTGACGGATTCTGCATCCATCCGTGATGTCATTTTATTTCCCCACATGAAGTCCGCTGATAAAATATAAACGGATTGACCAATGTCTTTTGAATATTTTGTAGGGGGCCGTTATCTCAGGTCCAAACATAAACATGCGTTTATTTCCTTTATTACGATCCTTTCCATGGCAGGTGTTACTGTCGGTGTGATGGCACTGATTATGGTTATTGCCGTGATGTCAGGGGCGGAATCATATTTTACATCTCAGATTTTAGGTGTTGAATCGCATATTATCATTCGCCGACATGGCGGAACAATCGCTGATCATGAGGGGGTTATTCGCCAGGTTAAATCGGTAACCGGGGTTGTTTCCGCAGCGCCTTTTGTTTATTCTCAGGTGATGTTACGATCTTCTTCCGGTATTTCCGGAGCTGTTCTTAGAGGTATTGACCCTGAAGCAGCCGGGAGTCCGATAAAAGGATATGATAAAGAATCGTTAATAAAAAAAATAAGACCTCAGGTGACAGCAGAATCCGGTATTTTGTCCCCGGGCATTATTTTAGGCAAAGAACTTGCTTTAACTATCGGGGCGGCCGAAGGAGAAATAATTTATTTGATTTCTCCCAAAGGCATGATGTCCCCCATCGGCCATATGCCGACAATGAAACGGTTTGAAGTGACAGGTATCTTTGAGTCTGGTTTTTATGAATATGATGCCTCTTTGGCGTTTATTCATTTAAAGACCGCCCAGCAACTGATGAAAATCGGTGATTCGGTTTCCGGTATCGGGGTCCGGGTGGATGATATTTATCGTGCCGATAGAATTTCGCAAACGATTCTGGCAGAGTTAGGATTTCCTTACTGGACCATGGACTGGATGCAGATGAACCGGAATTTTTTTTCAGCCCTTAAACTTGAAAAAAAAGCAATGTTTGTGATTCTGACACTGATTATTATGGTCGCAGCATTTAATATTGCCAGTACCCTGATTATGATGGTGATGGGAAAAACAAAGGATATCGCCATTTTAAAAGCTATGGGCGCAACAGATCGGAGTATTTGGAAGATTTTTGTTTTTAAAGGTACGGTGATCGGATTCATCGGGACGGTGACCGGGGTCGTCCTTGGTATTTTGGGGTGTGTCCTTTTAAAATATTATAAATTTATCGAATTGCCGGGAGATGTTTATTATTTTACCAGTCTTCCGGTCCAGCTTGAATTTTTCGATGTTTTTATTATCGTTTCCGCCGCATTGGCCATCTGTTTTATCTCGACGCTTTATCCCGCCTACAAAGCGTCTAAACTCAATCCGGTCGAGGCGCTTCGATATGGTTAACGGCACGGGAAAATATGATCATAAAATGACATATTATCCGGAAAATAAAGAGAAAGATTCAGGCCCCTTGATATCTTTAAGAGGGATTAACAAGCGGTATCAGAATAATGATGCAAAAATAGAGGTGCTGAGCGATTTATCAGTTGATATTTATTCCGGCGAGAGAATAGCCATTGTCGGTGAATCCGGTATCGGCAAATCAACCCTTCTGCATATTCTCGGAACGCTGGATTCCCCGGACAGCGGCACCTTTTTATACAAGAATACCGATGTGTTTGAATTTGAGAAAAAAAAACTGGCGGATTTTAGAAATAAAACCTTGGGGTTTGTCTTTCAGTTTCATTATCTTCTGGCGGAATTTTCAGCGCTTGAAAATGTTTCAATGCCTGGATTGATCAACGGATTAGATGCCAAAGAGATACGGGAAAGCGCGGAAACGATTCTCGTTCGGGTCGGGCTTAAAGAAAGAATAAACCACCGTGTGATGGATCTTTCCGGCGGTGAGCAGCAGCGGGTAGCACTCGCCCGGGCGCTTGTCCTGAATCCGGCGATATTGCTGGCCGATGAACCGACGGGGAATCTGGATAAGAAAAACAGTCATCAGGTGCATGATTTATTGTTTGCGCTCAATGATGAATATAATATGACGATCATCACGGTAACACATAATATGCAACTTGCAGAGTACATGAATAAACAGATGACTCTGATCGAAGGGAAGCTGGTTGAAATTGAATAAAAGTAATAATTGCATGCAAAAATGCATTGGGTTAATAATTTTGGGTTTATTTTTGTGGAAACCCGCTGTTTCAGGCGCGAAAGATATTGTTTTGATCAATCAGGTCCTGGTGCAGGGGAATCAACGTATCGAAGATGATGCAATTTTACGGGGCATCCGGGCCAACGCCGGTGATGTGTATAATGATGCCTTACTTTCCGAAGACCTTCAGGCAATCTATAATATGGGATGGTTTGATGATGTCCGGGTCGAAATTGAAAAAATGGATGATGGGAATACCGTCATTTTTATTGTTAAAGAAAAACCCACCATCCGTGAAATAAATTTTTCCGGAAATGTGACGATTGATGATGAAGAACTTACGGAAAATGTTGATATCAGCAGCGGCTCAATCCTTAATATTTTCAAAATACGTCGAAATATCAAAATCATAGAATCATTGTACAAGGATAAGAATTATCATAACGTCACGGTGTTATATAAACTTGATCCATTGGGAGACAGTCAGGCGAATCTGGCGTTTGAGATCGAAGAAGGAGAAAAGGTTCGCATCAATACAATTACTTTTGACGGAAACAGCGACTATGATTCAGAAGAATTAAAAGAAATAATGGAAACAGATGAAAAGGGTTTTTTTTCCTGGCTGACATCCTCTGGTGAATTAAACCGTGAGGAATTACAGCAGGATATCTATCGGCTGTCTGCTTTTTATCAAAACAATGGGTATGCGGAAGCAAGGATCGGTGAACCGGAAATTGAATATAAAGACGAGTGGATTTATATTTTTATAAAAATTAATGAAGGCCCCCGATTTAAAATGGGCCTGGTTGATTTGAAGGGTGATTTTATCACACCAAAAGAAGAACTTATTACCCATGTCATGGTGGGAGAAGAAGTTTATTTTAATCGCGATGTCATCCGGCAGGATGTTCTGGCATTGACCGATATTTATGCAGACCAAGGATATGCGCATGCCGATATTTACCCTGAAGTCGGGACGGACCCGGAAAATTTAACCGTCAATATTACGTTCCGTTTAACAAAAAATGAACCGGTTTATTTTGAAAGAATTAACATCAACGGAAATACTAAAACCAGGGACAAGGTGATTCGCCGCGAGCTAAGGGTTTATGAACAGGAATTGTACAGCAGTAAACGGTTAAAAAGAAGTGTTGCGGACCTGTACCGGCTGGATTATTTTGAAGATGTCAAGGTCAAACCGATGCGCGGCTCTGCGGAAGACCAGATGATTTTAGATATTGACGTGGTGGAAAAATCCACCGGCACCTTTACGTTTGGCGGTGGATACAGTGCGGTGGACAATCTATATGTGATGGCGTCCGTGACTGAACGGAATTTTCTAGGCCGGGGACAGATACTGGAACTTGCTGTTCAAACCGGCGGAACCTCCCGGCAGTATTCGGTGGGTTTTACGGAGCCATGGCTGTTTGACATCCCATTGTCGGCAGGTATTGATGCCTATAAAATGGAACGGGACTATGATGATTATGATCGGGACAGCTTTGGCGGTGCGCTTCGGGTCGGATATCCGCTTTTTGATTTTACACGCGGGTATGTCAAATACGCCTACGATGTCAGTGATATTGATAATATTTCGGTAGCCGTGTCACCCTATATTTATTCCGGAGAAAATATTGAAAGCAGCATTGCTTTTAGTGTCGTTTATGACTCCAGGAATCGTCAGTTTAATCCTTCGGATGGTTCCCGACACAGCCTTACGCTGAAATATGCCGGATTGGGGGGGAATATTGGATATACCAAGGTAAACGCTGAGACCGGATGGTATTTCCCCTTATTCTGGGGAACCGTGGGGTTTCTTCATGGCGAAGGTGGGTATATATGGGAGAACTCAAACAAGTATTTGCCGGATTATGAACGGTTTTATCTGGGCGGTATTAATTCGGTCCGGGGCTTTGACTGGCGGGAAATCGGTCCGGTTATTGGCGATGATATTGAGATCGGTGGCACGGAGTTTATTCAGTTTAATGCAGAGTTTTTGTTCCCGATTATCAAGGAAAGTGGACTTGTCGGGCTGTTTTTTTATGATGCGGGAAATGCCTGGGCGGATGAAGGTGAATCTGTCAGTGGATTGCGCGATAGTTACGGTTTTGGGATCCGGTGGTTTTCCCCCATGGGGCCGTTGCGCCTGGAACGCGGGTATATTATTGATCCACAGCCGGATGAAGGTTCGGGCCGCTGGGAGTTTTCCATGGGCGGAAGTTTTTAATAAAATAACAGGTAATTCGGTAGAAGGGTGAAGACTGAAGGGCACGTCGATTATTTTTAATAGAAATCTATCTTTAACTTATTCTTTCAAATAGGCTTTTTATTATTTTTCGGAATTAAGGGGGTATAAATGAGACGCGGAAAGTTTGGTTTAATTATAGCGGTTGCATGGGTTGTTTTTTATGTATTGCCGGTACATGCGGCGGATGTAGCAAAAATTGGGATTATTGATTTTCAAAGTGTCCTGATGGAATCTGAAGCCGGGAAGGCGGTTCAGACGGAAATACAGAAAAAAGGTCGGGAGATGGAGACAACGCTTATCGAACTGGGGAAAGAGATTGAGGGCCTTACCGAGCAAATGAGTCTCGAGGCTATGGTCATGAGCAAGGAAAAGCGAGAAGAAAAACAGCGGGAAATTGAAATTAAAAAGTATGATTTTCAATCCATGCAGAAAAAATATCAAATGACATTCAGGGAACTTGAGGCAATAGAGGTAGAGAAATTAAAAAATGATATTTTTGAATTGGCTGAAAATATAGGAAAAAAAGAAGGCTACCTGCTGATTATTGAAAAAAGTGCGGTTATTTATTATCCGTCTACCATTGATATGACGGATTTATTAATTGAAAAATATAATGAAAAATCAAAAAGTATAAAGTGATTAAAATGCGTTCAATTGTCTAAAGGTGTGGACTGCGCTAAACGCGCGCTCATTTTTATTATAAAAATTGGCAATGCCGAAGGCATCCACCATAATTTTAGATCACTTTTAATTTTTTTGGTTTATCCGGAATGGGCAATTCCAAGGAACCTGGCATGGAAAAATCTTTAGCTGAATTGATTGAAGAAATTGACGGTGACATCCATGGTGATCCTCATAAGATTATTCGGGGGATTGCGCCGTTTGATGAAGCCGGTATTGATGATATTACGTTTGCGGATTCCCCGAAGATTTTAAAGCGGGTCGGTGGGACAAATGCCGGAGCAGTGATTGTTCCAAAAAAATTTCAGCAAAAAGTGGCCACCAATCTCATCAAGTCGGATAACCCGCGCCTGGCATTGGCAAAGATTATGCATGCGTGTTTCCCTGCCCCCCGTCCTTCTGAAACCATCAGTCCTCAGGCATCTGTTGGGCAAAATGGTTCTTTTGGAAACGATGTCAGTGTCGGCCCCCTGGCAGTTATTGAAGACAATGTGACCATCGGCAGCCGGGTGACCATACATCCTCATGTGGTTATTGGTAATGGGGTAACTATCGGTGATGATGTTGTCGTTTTTCCGAATGTAACGATTCTGGATCGATGCATCATCGGCAATCGGGTAATTATTCATCCCGGCACGGTTATTGGCAGTGACGGTTTCGGATTTGTGCCGGACCGGGAAAAACATTATAAAATTCCACAGCTGGGTATTGTTCAGATAGATGATGATGTTGAAATTGGTGCCTGTAACACCATTGACCGGGCTACTTTTGGCAAAACATGGATTAAGCAAGGGGTAAAAACGGATAATCATGTTCAAATTGCCCATAATGTCGTGGTTGGCGAAAATACATTGATCGTCGCCCAGGTGGGTATCGCCGGTAGTGCGACCATTGGGAAGAATGTCATATTGGCCGGGCAAGCGGGTGTCGGGGGACATATCGTCATCGGCGATTATGTGACCGTTGGCCCGCAGGCAGGTGTTACCCGATCCGTTCCCGAAGGGCAGGTGGTTTCCGGGACCCCTGAAATGCCCCATAAATTATGGCTGCGTGTCAGTCAGATGATTCCCCGGCTGCCTGAATTAAAAAGAAAAATGAATGATATTGAAAAGCGTCTGGATGCGTTTTCAAAGAAATAATGCCATACATCTAATTATTTCAATCATCTATTAAGATTGATAAACTCGTAAAAAGTATTTGGATGGCTAAGTTGAAAATTCCATATACAAGGCGTAGTGATTTTTCAGGATTGAAATAATACATGTCGTATATTGAAAGTCTGAAAAACCACTGCAACGCAGTAGATGGAAGTTTTTACGACGCCATCAAGATTGGGACGACGGATGAAACAAGGCTATGATATTGAAAAAATTTTAAACCTGTTGCCGCACCGATACCCGTTTGTTCTTGTCGACCGGGTTCTTGGCTTAGAGCCGGGTGTGAAAATTCGGGCATTAAAAAATGTGACAATCAATGAGCCTTTTTTTCAGGGGCATTTTCCCGATAAACCTATCATGCCCGGTGTTTTAATCATTGAGGGAATGGTTCAGGCCGCTGGACTGCTGCTGAAGGAAAGTCTGCCTTCGGAAATCCATACCCGGGTCTGTTTTTCAGGGGTGGATCGGGCCCGGTTCAGGGCACCTGTTATTCCGGGGGACCAGCTGATTTTTGAAGTGGAAATAGAAAAGCAGCGATCCAGAGTTGTAAAAATGGGTGCAAAAGCGTTTGTCGGTATAAACCGCGTTGCAGAAGCAAAACTGATGGCTTTGATCGGAGGAAAAGAATGATACATCCAACCGCTATAATTGACCCCAATGCAGAGATTGGTTCCAATGTTGAAATCGGACCTTATTCGATTGTTAACGGAAATGTATCCATTGGGTCCGGTACGTTTATCGGGCCGCATGTAACCATTGAACCGTATGTTGAGATTGCACCCAATTGCCAGATTTTTCAATATGCATCCATCGGGGCGGCCCCTCAGGCAGTCAAGTTCAAAGGAGAAAAAACGTATTTGAAGATCGGCCGGAATACGGTAGTCCGTGAATTCGCCACGTTAAATCGCGGAACCGAGTTCGGGGGAGGGGTAACGGAAGTCGGTGCGGATAATTTTTTAATGGCCTATACGCATGTGGCCCATGACTGCAAGACCGGCAAAGGCGTTATCCTGGCAAATAATGCAACCCTTGCCGGGCATATTACCATTGGTGACTATGTGATTGTCGGTGGTCTGGTTGCCATTCATCAGTTTGTCAGAATCGGTGATTATGCCTATATCGGTGGGAAATCAGCCCTCACTAAGGATATTCCGCCGTTTGTGATGGCCGCCGGGGACAGAGCGACGTTGCATGGATTGAACAAAGTTGGGTTAAAACGGCATGGGTTTTCAAACAATACCTTATCTCAACTGAAAAAAGCGTATCGCATTATTTTTCGCATTGGCCTGACCATGAATGAGTCTGTGGATCGGGTGCTTGCCGAAGTTGAAAATATCCCGGAAGTTATTAATTTGGTTAATTTTATCAAGTCCACGGAGCGGGGGATTACAAGATGACCTTGTTTTACCCCGGTCTTAGTAATGATGACAGATCGTTTTTACTATGAATAAGCGAATTGGGTTAATCGCCGGAAGTGGTTCTTTTCCGATTCTTTTCGCAAAAAAAGCAGCCGAAAAGGGGATCTGTGTTTTTGCTGTCGGCTACCATAATGAGACCGAACCGGTGTTGTCGGACTATGTTGAATCCCTTGAGGTCCTCTATATTGGCCAGATTAAGCGGCTGATACGGTTTTTTAAAAAAAATCAGGTCGAAGAAGCGGTAATGATCGGGGCGATTAAAAAACCCGGGGCAATTCTTGATATCCGTCCGGATATGAAGGCCATTTCACTGATCGCCAACATACGCCATAGCACGCATGATGATAAGATTCTAAGAGCGTTTGCAAAAGTACTTGAAGATGAAGGCTTTCGCATTCGGTCTTCAACATTTCTTCTTCCGGAGCTTTTGGCTGAAGCGGGCTGCTGGACAAAGCGGAAACCCACGAAGGCGGAACGTGCGGATATTGATGTCGGCTGGAAAATGGCCAAAGAAATCGGCCAACTTGATATCGGCCAATGTGTCGTAGTTTCCAATGGAACGGTTATCGCTGTTGAGGCCATAGACGGAACGGATAGTACGATTCGTCGGGGTGGCGGCCTTTGTAACGGGGATGCGGTTGTGGTCAAGGTGTGTAAACCGATTCAGGACTTCAGATTTGATGTTCCGGCAGTGGGTGCCCAGACAATCAGGACGATGCATGCGTCGGGGGCATCCGTACTGGTGATTGAAGCGGAACGCTCACTGGTTTTTGATAAAGAGGAAATGATCCATCTGGCGAATCAATGGGACATTACGATTCTGGCAATAGAAAAAGAGGCATAGTGTCGAGTCATCTATGAAATGACGCAATTCTGTGATATTTTATTTTGATGTGACAAGCGTCGGATTTATTTTTAGCTGACGTAATAAATTTTAAGGAAATGCATCTGATGAAAAAAGTTCGGGCGGCAGTGGCAGGCGTTGGATATCTGGGAAAATTTCATGCTGAAAAATATGCGAAAATGGAAGATGTCGAATTGGTCGGTGTTGTTGACACCCGAAAGGCGCAGGCTGAGAAAATTGCCGGCAAGGTCGGGGTAAAGGCGTTTTTTGATTACAGGGATCTGTTTGGCCTTGTGGATGCGGTCAGCATTGCCGTTCCAACGCCGTTGCATTTTGAGATCGGAAAAGCGTTTTTAGAACATGATATTGATGTTTTAATTGAAAAGCCGATCACAACCACTGTTGAAGAGGCCGATGAACTAATTGAAATAGCTGATAAAAGGAATCGTGTGCTCCAGGTCGGTCTGCTAGAGCGATTTAACCCTGCGGTCACAGCGGTTAAACATATTGTCGATCATCCGATATTTATTGAATCCAATCGGCTGGCAATTTACAATGAGCGTGGGACTGATGTGAGTGTTGTTTTGGATCTTATGATTCATGATATTGATATTATATCTAATTTTGTTCGATCAGGAATCAAGCGATCTCATGCCATGGGCGCTTCGGTGGTTTCGGATAACATTGATATTGCCAATGTTCATTTAGAGTTCGATAATGGTGCCGTCGCCAATGTCACTGCCAGTCGGATCTCAAACAAGAATGAGCGTAAAATTCGTTTATTTCAAAAGGACGGTTATATTTCCGTTGATTTTGCCAATCGTTCAATTATTCATGTCCAGCCATGTGCCGGGGCGAATAATTGTCCTGTTCCCGGCATGCATATGGAAGAAAAATGTTTTATGGATGGGGATGCGCTTGAGGATGAAATACGGTCTTTTATCCATGCCGTTGAAAGTCGCAAAGCCCCTGAAGTGTCAGGCCAGATGGGCCGGGACGCATTAAAAATTGCATTGAGCATTACACAACAGATTCAAAAATCAAGCAGGATATATTTAAAAAAGAATCCATGAGAATGTTATCTGCTTCAAAAAATGTGATCATTATTGCCGGTGAAATCTCCGGTGACGCTCATGGCGCCCATTTGGTTGGTGCGATGAAAAGAAAGGACCCCCTGTTGGTTTTCTATGGTATTGGGAGCCATGCCTTAAGAGCCGCCGGTGTAAACATCCTGGTGGATGCCAAAGAACTTTCAGTGGTTGGCATTACCGAGGTGTTTGTTAAACTCCCCAGCGTCCTGGATGCTATTTCTATTATTAAAGATAATTTGCAGCGGCTTTCCCCGGATTTGATTATTTTGATCGATTTTCCGGACTTTAATCTTCACATTGCGTCCAGTGCGAAGAAACTGGGTGTTCCGGTTTTATATTATGTCAGTCCGCAGATCTGGGCATGGCGTTCCCGGCGTATCCGTAAAATCAAGCGGCTTGTGGATCATATGGCGGTAATTCTGCCGTTTGAAAAAGAATATTATACCCGGCACCATATTCCGGTGACATTTGTCGGTAATCCGTTACTGGATGCTTATTCTCCGATAGAAAAAAAATTAGATAATAAAGCGGATTCCCCACCTGTTGTTGGATTGCTTCCCGGTTCACGCGTCAGTGAAATTGAGCGAAACCTTCCGTATATGCTGGCTTCAGCCACTATCCTGCAGCAGCGATTTAAGAATATAAAGTTTTTGCTTTCCGTGGCGCCTTCCGTCAGTAAAGAGTGGATTGCGTCATTTGTTGATCCGTATAAAAATACATGTAATATTGAAGTCGTTCCAGGTGATATCATAGAGGTCTTTGCAAAGGCTACCATGCTTATCGCAGTGTCCGGCACGGTGACGCTGGAGGCGGCAATGTACGGTGTCCCCATGGTAATTATTTACAGAATATCGCCTGTCAGCTATATGTTGGGCCGCGCATTGGTGAAAGTTGATCATATTGGCCTGGTGAATATTATTGCCAAAGAACGCGTCGTTCCAGAGCTGATTCAGGGTGAGGCCTCTCCAGGGAAAATTGCAGAAACGGTGGGAAGTATGCTGAATAATCCATTGGCACTTAGCCGGATGAAAGAAAAACTGAATCTTGTGAAGGCGATGATGGGAGAAGCCGGCGCATCTGAGAAAACAGCGGATATTGGTTTATCCCTGTTAAAAGGGCGTTAATACGCAAAGGATGAATGTGAAATTTAAAATTGCCCCCCGTCAGAAGCAATTGCTTGAATATATTAAAGGCAGCTGGTTGCAACTGTTTTTATCCATGATTTGTATGCTCGTGGTGGCAGGGACAACGTCAGCAACCGCTTTTATCGTCAAGCCGGTGATTGATGATATCTTTATCAATAAAAATGTTTTTTTGCTCAAACTGATCCCGATTATTGTGATTATTTTATATTTTTTTAGAGGTCTGGCCATGTACGGTCAGGAATTTTTGCTGAAGTATGTGGGTGAAAATATTATCAGAAAACTCAGGGATGCCCTTTATGAGAGAATAATGGATCTGCCGCTTTCTTTTTTTCATAAAGAGCGGACCGGCGTTTTGATGTCGCGCATCACCAATGATGTGTCGATCATTAAAAATATGGTGTCTAATGCGGTGACCGGTGCTTTGAGGGATTTTTTTACTGTTATCGGGCTCACCGGCGTGATTTTTTACAGGGACTGGAAACTGGCGATTCTGGCGTTTGTCGTTATGCCGTTGGCTTATTTTCCGGTTGTTGAACTGGGGCGGCGTGTGAGACGATTTTCCACCAGCAGCCAGGAAAGCATGGCGGATATGAATGCATTTTTGCATGAAACGTTTGCCGGCAATAAAATTGTCAAAGCCTTTGGCATGGAGTCCTATGAGAAAAAAGCTTTTTCTGAAAAAAGTCGTTCGGTTTTTCGGTTTGAGATAAAATCCATACGGGCAAAGGCGCTGTCATCACCTGTAATGGAAGCCTTCGGGGGCGTCGGGATTTCACTTGTGCTGTGGTATGGCGGGTTTGCTGTCATTAAAGGCGCTCAAACCCCCGGTGATTTTCTTTCATTTATGACCGCCGTCATGTTGTTGTATACGCCGATAAAAAAAATGACAAAATTGAACAATGTTTTACAGCAGGGCCTTGCCGCATCAGACCGGGTATTTGATATTCTGGAAACCGAATCAGATATTATAGACCCAAAATTGCCAAAAACGATTAAAGCCGGGTCCCACCGGATTTTATTTGAAAATGTATCTTTTTCCTATGACAGCCGTGAAAAGGTATTAAAAAATATAGACCTTGATGTGAAACCGGGTGAAATACTAGCTTTGGTGGGAATGAGCGGCGGCGGTAAGACCTCTTTGGTAAATTTAATTCCCCGATTTTTTGATGTCACACAAGGCGTTATTAAAATTAATGGGATGGATATCCGGGATGTTGCTGTTTCAGATCTACGCAAGCAGGTGGCCATTGTTACCCAGGAACCGATTCTGTTTAATGATACCATTAGAAAAAATATTGCGTATGGCAAACCGGATGCCTCGGATCAGGAGATAATAGCAGCGGCAAAGGCGGCGTATATATATAAATTTGTTGAAAGCCTGCCCAAGGGCTTTGATACAATCATTGGAGAACTGGGGAACCGGCTTTCCGGCGGTGAAAAACAGCGAATGTGTATTGCCCGTGCGTTA
>CAZQLG010000030.1:0-15289 GCA_964594105.1 uncultured Desulfococcus sp.
TTTAAATGAATTTATACCATTCTTTCCATAATCACAAGAGGTGGGCATGGAAAAATTTCAAAGTGGTCGATCTTGAGGGCCACAAAAATTACAGCGACAGCTACCGTGAGCGTTACAAAAAGGAAGGCGTTGAATGCTATATTTCATGCAATACAAGGCCGGATGGCAGGGATTCCCCAAAAATGGTACTTTCTTCTATGCTTGCCAGGGGTTTTACAGATGTTAAAAAATCGCATTCAACTTGCAAATCCATCTTCTGCAGCCATTGTATTACCTGATCCATGATCAGCGGATCGATATCACGCATTCTATCGCCTGTTTTTCTTGCCATCTGAGCAAGTGCTGCGCCAACCGGTTTCGGATTGCGCCACTCTTTTTCCAGTATATGCGTGATCCAGGACTCAATTTCTTTGGGCGGGATCACCCGATCAACAGGACCGTACAAGAGTTCCCGGGCACCGATTCTGGATATAGCCCATAACAGCGGCGGTCGGCTCTTTTTGGGGTGCAGTTCGGAGAGAAGAAGGCGGCCGAATTCGATTTTGTCTTTAACCGTCAGTCTTTCCATATTAGCAACCGCCATCCAGATTTCAATCCGCTCCTGATTGGAGATTCTGACTTTAATTCCTTTTTTCGGCATTACAAAAGCCCTCAAATCCTGAATAAATTGACGCTGTTTACCGGATGTCAAACCACCGGCAATCCGACGCCACAGTATCCACCACTCATTTTTAACCTGCGAATTTTTTTTATAGCAAATCCCCTCCTTATAAATTTTCCATAATGCTTGAATCCGCTGTTCATCCATTCCGTCACCAAACCCGGGCCGCAGGCAATAACCGGCTATATTCAGCCATCTAATTTCATGTTCGGGTGAAAATTTCCTGGATTTAATGGCATCCATCAGTTCATCCCCCAGTCTTCGAATCAAAGAAAGGGGCCATTTCTCTTTTTTCCGGCCAACCGTTTGGGAAATTGTTTTCATTAATTGAATTAATGCAGCGGGAGCGGCGGTGGTTGAAAATGCCAATCGAATATCCAAAACCGCGACATCAATGATTGCAGAATCAAAAACTTCATCATCCAGAACTTCTGGTTTTCCGGCGGTATCGCGTAACTGAAACTGGAGCCGCCAGCGGTGTGGCGTGGACAGGGAGCGGCACCATAAAAACAGGACCCCCATCTCACTGAACTCCGCTTCAACCTGTATGGGAAGTTCCTTCTTAATCCCTTTCTGGCCGAACTGAATGACTGTCTGTAGCGGCGGTAAAGGGGTCAACGTATCATCAATTAAAATTTCATCTCCGCTTTGATCACCCGAGCGATAGGTGGAACTGTATAAATCAAAACTCACCAGCTGATTTGCCAGAACCTGAAATTTTTTATCCGGCAAAATGATCTGAGCCCCTTCGTCAAGGCCTCTTTCAACCAGACAGACAGCTGATTTCTTATTTTGTCCATCATCATTTTTTCTTTCAAAACCGAGATAATATGAACGGGCACTGCCGCTGCCGACCCGGACGCCCTTACCCATTTTAACCAGCCCGTAATAGGCCGCACCCAGGGAAACGGCAAGGTCCGGAACCGGATTTTCAAGAATAGCGGGGCGGGAAGATTCGGTTTCATCAAACCAGTGCCGAATGGCATCGGAAATTCGTTTTTGAATCAAAGAAGATTTTAATGATCCGCCATTAAACAGAATAAAATCAGGAAACGGTTTTTTATCCAGATTTTTTTTTACATCCTCTTTATGTTTTTCTAAAAACAAACCAATATGACGTGTAATTGCCGGCTCGGTTTCATAAGGGAGTCCAAACTCGGAAATGCCTTTTCGGATTTTTCCCGCCGCCGGGTGATGGTTATCAACCACAGGAAAAAACCCTTCCATGATGAGCGCTTCTAGTTTTGATCGCTTCAGTTGCGCGGTCAGGGTGCCGCCGATCAGGCTACTCCCTTCACCCATCATGGTGATGGTTTCATAATCAACGCCGTTATTTAATATATTTTCTTTGGCCTGTCGGCAAAGATGACAAAGGGTTTTCCATCGATCAGCACTCAAATGACCGGATTGGTGAAATTGTTTTTCAATATACCTTGCCAGGGAAAGATCAATATTGTCGCCGCCCAGTATTAAATGATCCCCAACGGCAATCCGTTCAAACCGTGGCGTTCCTTCAGTTTCACGCAATGTAATTAATGTAAAATCACTGGTGCCGCCGCCAACATCACAAATCAAAATCAGTTCTCCGGGTTTGATAACATCCTGCCAGTTTAATTCGTTCCTGATCAACCAACTGTAAAATGCAGCCAGCGGCTCTTCCAGTAAAGTCACATTCCTCAAACCAGCCATTTTTGATGCTTCAATCGTCAAATCACGGGCAACTTCGTCAAAGGATGCGGGAACGGTGATAATAATCGTCTGATTTTCAAAATAGAATTCGTCATCATCACCTTTGGTACTATTCCAGGACATCCGGATATGTTCGAGATAAGAAGCAGTGGCCTGTACCGGTGATATCTTAGCCACATCTTCCCCGGAACCCCAGGGTAATATTTTTGCACGTCTGGCAGCGTTACTGTGGCACAGCCAGCTTTTAGCCGATGACACCAGTCGGGACGGGACCTTTGCCCCGTGATCCCTGGCAAATTTACCGACAAAATTGATCTCATCGCTCTTCCAGGGAAGTCGGATCGAATCCTCGGCAATATCATATTTACCGGGGATATAACAAAAAGACGGAAGTACCGGCATTGACGAGATCTCACCTGATCCGGTCAACTGAGGCACTTTAAAAAGTTTAATGCCTTTGTTTTTTAAAGCGTCATTCGTTAAATCAACATAGGAGACTGCGGAGTTGGTTGTTCCGAGGTCAATACCGATAATATATTTTATATTTTCAAGCTCCAAGCTAATCCTGCTCTCGCACATTAAATTCAAGTTTCCACTTTTGTTCATCTTTACCGGATTGTTCGTCCTGAACAGACACGCACCATAACTCCAGCGTTCCGATTTCAGTCACCTTGACTTCAATCGTCACACGGACAAACTGACCGTATTCACCGTCAAGGGTTGTCTCAATCGAGGTAATCTCTTCGATTTCATCCTGCCAGTCTTCAACGATTTCACCGGCAATATCGTTTTTACGAATGGAAGAACCTAAAAACTCAAACCGAACCGGTTCACCGACAGCCAGAACAAATTCCCTGTTTTTGAGATTAATATCCGTGCCCTCTTCCATTCCAAAAGACGCAACGCAAAGTGCTTTTACCGGAACCGGCATACCAGGAACAGCCGGCATGGATGCGGCAATACCAATATAATAAGACCTTCCCAATCCACCACGAATCCGGACGCCCTTGCCGCGGCGGGCCATGCCAAAATATGCCGCGCCGCGGGCAACAGCAAGGTCAAAATTATCTGCGTTTATTTCCTTGATCAAATTTGATCCGTCATTTGCACCCCAGGAATCAATCATGCGGATAATATGATCACGTACTTTTTCAGATTTCATCACGCCACCATTAAACAAAACAGCAGTGGGCAATGCTAATGAATCCCATGGGCCACCTTTCTGGTGATTTATAAATTTCGCCAGGTGACGAGAAACGGCCGGGTCGGATTCGTAGGACAACCCCGCTTCAGCAAGTCCGATTTTTTGTTTTTTTACTGGTTCTGACGTTATTTCACAGGCCGGGAAAAATCCATCAATAATTGAATTTTCAATTTCATATTTGGATATGGACGATTTTATCGTGCCACCGATCAGGCCGGATCCTCTTCCTAAAATAGTTACCGCGTATTCCTCTGTTTCAGGGTCTGACAGAATTTTCTCTTTGGCTTTACGGCAGCTGTGCACCAGTCCGCGCATCTGCCAGGAATCAAGGCGGGTTCCGGAATCCGCCATTTTCTTTGCAATCGAATATGCCAGTGCCAAATCCATATTATCGCCGCCGACCAGCAGATGATCACCGACAGCAACTCTTTCCAAAGCCAGATCCCCATTATTTTCCGTAACATGAATCAGGCTGAAGTCACTGGTTCCACCGCCCACATCGCAAACAAGTATCCGGTCACCTTTCTTTACTTTTTCCCGCCATTGATCTTTTGAAGCTTCAATCCATGAATAAAAAGCCGCCTGGGGTTCTTCAATCAATGTCACATTGGAAAGCCCTGCAAGACGGGCTGCCTTGAGTGTCAGTTCCCGTGCAACTGCATCAAAAGAAGCCGGAACGGTTAAAAGAATTTCCTGATTTTCAATTTTTCTGGACGCATCCTCAGAGGCCATAAAATGATTCCACACCTCGCAAATATGCTGCAGAATAAATGAAGACGATTCAACCGGCGATATTTTAGATATGTCATCCGGACTCTCCCACGGCAGCACCGGCTTGTTGCGGTCGATCAACGTATTACAAAGCCATGATTTACTGGATGAGATAAGACGTTGGGGGACTTCCGCGCCTCTTTGTCTTGCATATTCACCGACAATTGTTTGATTTTCATGATTCCAGGGAAGAGGCATACCGCTTTCTGAAATCTCATGACGGTCCGGCAAATAAATAAACGACGGTAAAATACGTCGATTCTCCACCACGCCGTCACTAATCATCTGAGGGATGTCAAGAACCTTGATTTCAGGGGCCTGGTCGTCAGATATGTGCGCGTCAGTATATGCCACAATGCTGTTTGTGGTTCCCAAATCAATACCGATAATAAATTCTGGATTCAACACTCTAATCTCCTGAAATTTTAATTCTAATCATCATCCATGCCGATAAAAAATTTAGATTAATTAATTTCAACTTCAGCCGGGGCAATGATACTCGGGTCTCTTACAATAGATAACGTCGGCAGTTCAAGACGTGACGCACGCCACCCCTTATGGCGCAGCGTTCCATGGAACGGCGGTTCGCCGGTCACATTACCCGTCAGCTTAATGGTATTTGGATCAAAGTCGAAGGGAATAGAGATTGCGTCACCCTCCTTCTGATCAATAACCGCCTTTGGGTTTAAATATTTTTTTAATGCGTTCTTACAGTTGTCCTGAATACTGCGGACTGCCGCGCCGATCTGCGCGTCTTCATACATTTTCAGGTCTTCGGAAAAAAAATCGATTAAACGTCCTTCCCGTTGCAAAACCGAAAGCAAGTGCAGATAAAACCGTTTGTTTGTTTCCATTAATTCTTTTTTGGTAATCACTGGTTCAGCACCGGGATCTGATAATTTTTTATTTTTTTTCTTCTGCGCGGCACCCTGTTGATCACCAAATTCGAACTTTCGAACAAATCGGGCAATGGATCCCCTTAAAAAAAACCATAACGTTAAGGCAAAAACCACAAAAACAGACGATATGACCGGAATGTAAAAATTCTGGACGAAATTAACGACAGGTAAAATCTTTTCAAGGCCGATTTTTAATTCATCAGAATGAATAGAAGCATCCTTCAATACCTGAATCGGCACAGCCGATAACAACAATCGGAACCCATAATAGCCGGCCGCGTTAAACAATAGGGCAAGCATCATCATAAAAATAAAGGACCAAAACAAAATCCGTCGGGAAAAAGATTTTATAATATTCATTTACATTCTCCTATACTGAATCCTTAAGAACAGATAAAAATAAAAAAAAGATAAGTCGTTTATCCCGATTTTCAATTAAAATATTCCGCTTTGCTTTATCATGCACACCCTTTTATGTGTATAATTAAAGAGTGAAAACGGAATTTGTTAAATACAATTACCTTCAGTGTCAAGAATCTTTTGATTTAAAAATACACTAAGATAAAATTATTATGGTATAAAAACAACATGTTTCAGAGTTAAAAAAAATTTGTTGCGATTGATTTTTTGGGGGTTTATTCATGACAAATAAATTAAGACAGACAACCGCATCAAAATTAGAATATGCCATTTTAACAACTAAACAATGATCGATTATGATGATCGATTATGCTTGATAAAAAAAAAGTCTATGATAAATTGAATTAAATTGGAAACTGAAACTGAAACTGAAAGAGAACCATTCATGACTGTCAAAAGAAATAAATTTGATTTTGAAATCGGCTATTTAGTAAAAAGCCCATGCAAAGAATGTCTTTACCGTAATAACCTGCCAAAATGCTCGGACGCGTGCAGCCTGCTGGATAAAATCCAGGTAATTTTATCCAGAGGGATTTCATGCACCGGTAAATATCCCTCCGCGAATATCTAAAAACTCCTGTATTTAAGCACAATTTCTAAAAACAAATAGACCCGGGCCAACCGGCCCGGGTCTATTTGTTTTCTAAATTAAAAACACGATATAAAAATAATTAAATGGTCAACCTATCCGCATTATCTGCGAGAAGTTTTGGACCAATCCCTTTTATCTGCTCAAGATCTGCTACACTTTTAAACAATCCGTTATCTTCGCGATATTTAACGATACTTGCTGCAATTTTTTCACCAACGCCTTTTAATTGTGTCAATTCTTCGGCGGTAGCAGTATTAATATTAATTTTGCCATTGTCATCCGCGGCCAAAATGCTACCAGAAAATCCCAAAACAAATCCAATAACAGTTACCAGAATAATCAATCGGTTTAATTTGAGCATGCTGACTCCTTTTCTGCTTTGTTGCTGGTTTTCTGCAAAAATTAATTGCAGGCAATAAATAAAAAAAATACTAATTTATATTAGTAACTATTAATTTTATTCATTAGTCAAGAATTAAACAGAAAAATTAAATATCTTTTCTGTTCAGTCGATTTAAAAAGTCAAGTTGATATGCCAAAATTTTTGACTACTGCATATCAAACCCTTGATTATTGATTTTACATTGACATAGCGGGTGGTTTAAATCATTTGGTATTGTCAATAAAAAAACCATCACGTTTTCTTTAAGTTCAACTGACAACGGTGCTTATGGCAGGAATACACCAGCATATTTTTTATGAACGATTTTAATATAGATGCTTTAATTAGATGAGAAGTGGAGAGGCCACAGGATCTGCCCAGTCATTTTGACTTGGATTTATTATATGGATTCAAATTCTTAATCAGCTTAATCGGCGACTTGATGATCCTATCGGCAAAATTCAAAAAATCTGACGTCATATCTTTAGCAGACATTATATTGACGCCGGGATCGTCAACATTCCCGCTGATCCTGACAGGGATGGATATCAGATTACCGGCCAGAAGATAATTCACGGCCGGAATCGATTTGATGGCTGAATCGACAGTCTGGAAAGGCGCTGCCAGGAGTTTCAAATCAAGCGTATTCTGATTAAAATCAAAACTCCCCGTTCCATAGAGATCGAGCGTTTTACCATCCATGAAAAGTTTATCAAAAACTATCTTTTTGTCTGCAAACTTTCCCTGGACATTAATCGTTTTATAACTAAACCCCTGTGTTTTCAGATCAGGAATTTTGCCTTTGACAATTTCTGTAAAATTGACCACTTCAAGGATTCTGGATAATCTCTTATCCTTGGAAATAATACCGTCTTTGGCATTAAACTCAAATTGGCCCTGTGTGCGCCGGTACAATTCTCCGGCCGGGCCACAAGATTTGATCTGACCGGTCAGTTCAAATATACCGCTCATCTCAATATGCTTTTTACTCAAACATTTATAAGTAGCAGTAAAATCTTCGTCTTTGGCAAAGCATTGAAATTCTATATCCAGAGTGTCGCCGTCCACCTGAATTGTCCCAGGCGTATCTATTCCGCACAAATTGGCTTCCAAAACGTCAATACGTAAAGAATCCTGTTCTTTAGAAATCTTCGTAAGAAGCGGTTGCCAGGTATATTCCCCCAGGGAAAACGATTTTGCTGAAAAATTTATATTCCCGGACACAGGATATTCCCAGAAATCAATTTTTGCTTTTGCTACCGGTTCTTCATCGGATTCTTCCAAATTTTTTTGGGGCAACGCCCATTTTAAGTCTCCGGCCGAGGCATCCAGATCGAGTATGAATGCATCAGACGTCATGTCCACCTGACCGGTTAGTGCCATGTTATTACTTCGATGGGCCAGTGAAAGCTGATCAACATAAATCCGGTTGTTTTTGGCGGAAAACGAAACTGTTTCGATAATTAAAGGTGCCTTTTCGCCTGTGGGCACAATGAGATTTCCCCCCTTTAGCTGTCCTTTTATGGTTGACTCAGAGAGTTTTCCCTTAACTAAAGCAACCCGCAAATCTCCTTCCAGCCAGCTGTCGGACAATTGCTCCGATAGAAATATCTGATCCAGTGTTTTGTTTTGCAGTTTGCCATTAAACACCATTTCGATCATGTCCCTTTGCAGATCAAGCGCAATCGCGGCTGCCGAGTATTGATCCTTAATATCCAGATGAGTAACCTTTAATACATCTGTTTGATAATGAAAATCTGTTACAACCTGCGCGCCTTTTGGGAAATAAATGTTTCCCTTAAATGTGAAATCATCCGGCGTTTCCCATAAAATATTTGTTTCAAAAAATTGCACCGGCGCATGAACCGCATATTCTGATGGAATGTAACCGGACTGAGTTAAAAAATGAATGGTTTTTTCTCCAAGATCACTTTTCAAAAAAATCTGCGCACGATCCGGTTGTCTGATATCCCCTTCAACTGTTCCCGTTAAATTGAAATCTGAATCCATCAATTGTATGTCTAAATCCGTAAAGGAAAAATGACCCGGGGCTATCCGGATTTCGCCGGATGACAAATTGATCGTTTCCGGAAACTGCGCGGTATCAATGCTTACCTGCCGGACTTCTCCGACGGCTGAAATCTGCCACTGCTCTGATATGTTATCTATATCATGCAGACCTTTCACTTTCAGGGCTGATAATTCAAAATTTCCTTTCATCCGTTTCAGGTCGGCCAGATCGTCTTGAAATGAATTAATGGATGACAACCACGGAAAAAATTCACCTAAATCCAAATCCAGAATGTCAGCGGACAAATCAATAGAAACCCCATTTTCCCAGTCAACATGGCAGACTGTATCATCAACAGTCGAACGACCAACCTGCCCGTTAAGCCCACTGCATCTGAGCATGTTTTCCGAAAAAATGATTGTGCCGCTACTGATTTTAATGGGCAAGGATATCCTTTGATAGTCTGCCGTTAAATCAATTTCGGACACTTCAATATTTGTATTGATGTCTTCAAGGCTATTCCCCAGCAAAAGTCTGGCCGTTGCCTTTCCCTTCAGGTTTTTAACAAAAGACAATTCATGGAGAAATGGCTCATGATCAATTATTTTTTTTAACACTTCCGGCAGTTGATGCAGTCGTGCGTTAAGCATGATATCAAGATGAAACACATCATTGTCGTCTTCCAGACCTATTTCCAGCGACCCGCCATGGCCGATGGTTTCTCCAAGCCTGGCACTCGCATGGGATGCATTTAAAATCCCATTGGCAATCAATGCCTCACCGGTTACTTCCGCAAGCTGCATATCGATATCATCAATGGATATATCACTATTTTGCACTTGCCCCCGGATGATCAAATTATCCAGATCTCCCAACGCAGAAAGAAATTTGCTTTTGGATTGAAGATGGATGACGGGAATGCGACCGCTCTTTAAATAGGAGAAAATATCTTTGACCGTTTCATTATCTCCGCCCAGTTCAAGCGCTGCGGCTCTGATTGCTTGGATATCCAGATCTTTTCCGGTCAGATCCAGGCTGTACCCGGAAATTTCAGGAGATGCCGTGAATTGACCGGTCAATTTCAAAGCCGGATGTCCCAGTCTCACGTCATCCAGGTAAAAAAACACTTTATCTTTATTAACACGCAAGCCTGCCTTTAAACGATCACAATCGATTATCACCTTTTTGCCTGCATGATTTATTGTCATAGAAGGTCCGACAATATTAACTTTTGCATCGCAAAAACCGGCACCGGTAATAACTAAGCCAGCTTCCAGATCAAGATTTTTGACATAAAATTTCCGTTGACCGCTCATGGTCAGATCAAAGTGTCCCTGCGCAATGGATACATTCAGTTCAGATGTATACGTTGCCAGAGGCGCCATCATCTCTGCCAGGTTGTTGATGAAATTTAAAAATACAGCGTCTTTTTCGGAATCATTTTTTTGTGATGGTTTATCAGAAAATTCTGCCGTAAACTCAGGCCTGCCAAGAACAAGCTTAGATATCCGCAATTGTCCGCGAAAAAGCGACAGTAGTTCAGGATACACCTCTACTGTTTCAACACTTGCCGCAGCCCGTTGCTGATCAGAAAAACTTATTTTTTCAATGGTCAGGTGAGGCAGTGGTAAAACTGAAAGAGACGCTTTATGATAATCAATCGTACCGATTTTTCTTTGAATAAGCGTTGTCTGAATTTTTTGTTTCAAAGACGCTGAACCAATCACCGTCGGTACGATCAATAAAAGCGCCAGAAGCAGAATTAAAAGGGAACCGATTCCCCACAGGATCATTTTTTTGAACAAAGTCATATATTTTTTTTGAATCTCCACCCTTCGGGGAGATTATTCCTCAACCTTTTTTAAGATTTCGATTTCGGTTTCAACAGGTGTTTCCGACGAAATTTCCGGTTCAGCATTTGAAAAGGTCCGCCCCTTTTTATCTACCTATTCATAAAATTCGGCATTTGACAACCCAATGCCGGCACAAAAGATCAGTACGGAAGGAATAACGGAAGAACTTTCGCATTGGTTCCAGAAAAGATCGCTTCTTCGCCCTTAGATGTCCCTTCAATTAAACCACATATCACAACGCAAGAAATAGTGGATATTATTCGAAAAGGAAAAGAAAGGGTAAATCGGATAGCCGGGGTTTCTTTACCTGAACCCCACCACCCGGCATGCGAGTCCGCATCTGGCATTTCACAGAAGCTAACGGGCTGTCGCCGAATAGTGAATTCTTTCCCATTGTTTTTTGACGGACACCCGTTCCAAACCCTTCTGGCTTGGATCAAAACGTACATTTAAAATACAAAAAAAATTGACAGGATTGATCGAAAGTGTTTTAAACGCTTTTGAAACGATGCTTGAAAAAACTTCAGATTAAAGTAATTTTTCAAAAACCAAATTTCATAAAAATTTATTAAATATAAAAGTATCTACTGATGAAAACCTATTTTGACTGCATCCCCTGTTTCCTGCGTCAGGCACTAAGCGCAGCCCGGCTTATTTCACCTGACAAAAACATTCATGAACTTGTTATGCGAAATGTTTTGCGTAAAACAGCTGAAATGGATCTGAATCAGCCCCCTCCGGCGATGGGACGTCTTATTTATCAGATGGTCAGGGAAATATCCGGGAACAATGATCCATATAAATCGATTAAGGATAAATACAACCAATTCGTACTGGGCTTGTATCCTGAATTTCAAAAAATCATTTTAACTGCCGACAAACCATTTGAAGTTGCTGTGCGTCTTGCCATTGCGGGAAATATTATTGATTTTGGTGTGGGCTCGGATATCAGGACGGCTGATGTATATGATATTGTCAACCAATCAATCACACAGGAGCTGGTCGGAAGCATTGAAAAATTAGAACATGCGATAAGTGCGGCAAATAAAATTTTATACCTGGGGGACAATTCTGGGGAAATTGTGTTTGACCGATTGCTGATTGAACAACTTCCCCGTGAAAAAATAACCTATGCGGTCCGGGGATATCCGATAATCAATGATGTGACAATGGCGGATGCGGAGGCAACCGGGATAACCGATCTTGTTAAAGTCGTTGATAATGGATCCGATGCACCAGGGACATTACTGGATCAATGTTCGAATGAATTTTGCGACATTTTTGCCGAGGCGGATTTAATCATATCCAAAGGGCAGGGAAATTATGAATCCCTATCTGACACGCATAAAAATATTTTTTTCATTTTTATGGTTAAGTGCCCGGTGGTTGCGTCAAATACGGGTCATCCCAAAGGAAGTATCGTCATCATTGCTTCTGAAGCAGCGCTTTTTTGATAATTTCCGAAAGATCAGGATATAAAGGGATTATTTTCTTCAGGAATGATTCAGACTGGTCGCCGCCGGTTTTACCTAATAGAGGGATGGCGGCCTTTAACAAAAGTGATTCATGATCATGTCCAACAGCCCGCTTAACCTTATGCCATAAAGATTTTTTCCCACCTGAAAAAGACTTTAACAGTTCTAAAATTGCGGCTTCCACTTTCCGGGGACTTGGAAAAACGGTCATTGCATTAATGGTGCTGATAATATGAACTGTCTTCTTAATGTGTTTGTCAGCCGCTTCAGCGTTTTGGTGAACTGGCAGCGTAATCATGGTTAACAGTTCAATCATAGTTGATTCTGAAATCGGAGCAAATTCAGGTAAAATTCGCATAGCGCGCCATCTGACTTTCGGCGCCTCATCATTGAATGCCTTCACAACAAGAGTTTCCCCATCATGCGGTTTTAATGAAACAGATAGGTTGAGAACTTCTTCCCGAATCTTCGGATTGGCATGTTCCAGAAATTTTCTGGCACAGGAAAAATCCCCTTCTTTATCGCTGACTTTTCCCAGTATCATCATAGCATTTCTGTAAATAAACCATTGCTGACTTGTATCGTCTAGAACATTGATCGCCCATTTCCTGGCCGGATCTCCTTTGCTGATCATCTTTTCATATGACAGTTTTCTGATTTCACGATTACTGCTGTTGGCCAGGATTCTCCCGACGATATCCACACCAAAAGCGCCAAGGTCGTTAATGATTTTATCGATTTCTTTACGCTGATTTGGATCTGTATTTTCATAAGCGCTAATTATTTTATCCGCTACATCTTTAAATATAAAAACAACCGGTCGTTCTAAAACATCAAAAGATTTGAATAATTTTGACTCCGAAAAGTCTTCAATCTTATTTAGCTTCTTAATTTTAAGACCGAAATGCATCTGGTCGGAGTTGACGGATTGGTTTAAAGAGACACTTTTAATGACTTGCGTTATACTACGGAGGATCTCCCAGTTTCCGAAATCGATCAAAATCGGCACCGCTCTTTTGAAACACTTTAAATATACCAGGAGTTCATCCGGGTCCTTGGTATTGGAAACAATCTTTGAATATTTGCTGAAATTGTCCCGAATATCATCAGCCAGCTTCCTTGTGTTAATCATATATTGAACATCGGTCGGTAATTCGTTAAAACTTAAAATGTCATTTTCATACAAATGCCCCAGGAAAATCTGAGCACCGGGTTCATTTTCGATAAGAACACGCCTTGAAATCAATTTTAAAATTCGTTTTATCCCATTGAGTCTTCGGTCGATCTGAATGTTGCCTGGATGCTCTTTTTTTAGCTGTTCCAGATGATCCAATTCTTTAAAAGTAAACCGGGATGTCGGCAGCAAAAGATGAATTGAAAAAGCATCCACGACAATCTCTTCGACATCTTCGGGGGTCATACTCCTGGCGTATTTTGCAATGATATAACAATTGACCAGAAAATCATTCAGATAAGCAGGGTGTTTTAAGGGCCGGATAATATCCTGAACCGTCTGGAGCTTTATCTTTTTAATGGCATCACTGGAAACGCCTTTAAACATGGGCATGACCTTCAGATCTTTCGCCAGTCGATGGATCGCCATCTCCACGCGCCAGGGGAGATCCGATTCCAGCGCGACCATATCATCGATAAACACGGTTGAAATATCCGTAATGCCATGTTCAATAAATGCATTTGTCAGGTACTTACCCGCTTCTTTGTCTTTGTGATCATCCACTTTCGGATCACTCATAATATCAATAAACTGATAAAAATGATCCGGTTGAATATCTCTTTTTAACGCAAAGCTGAGCAGTCTTTTTCGTTCGCAATATTCATTCAGCTTTGGGGCAAAAAGTTCTGCGACCCCGGGTCCGACTAAAACGCGGATGCTTATGGGTTCGTCAAGGATACCGGTGAGCATCAAGTCTATAACATCTCTTGAACTATGATTGGTTATCATAATTTCCCGTTGGCTGCCAAGGACGCCGATAAACTCATCATAAAGGCCGGCTTTTGCCGAAACACCACCGGGATGACCGGGGGCATAATACCCGCTTCTTAACATTGCTTTGGTCAGATTCATGAAAAACTGGCCGACCGGCTCTGCCTTTTCACGTTCTTCAGGTGTCAGGTCCTTTTTTTCCGGTATTGTTGCAACGCTTACTTCAGGCTCTTTTTCAAGTTCAAATTCAATTTCCTCCTGCTCAACTATTTTTATTAAATCATCATATAAAATGCCGGAAGCCCCTTGATTCTCCGACGAAATAACGGCCGGATCCGCGGTATCCAAATCCATAATAAATTCTTTAGATACGGATTCGTTTTTCATTTTAAGATCAATTAGACCTTCAGCCAGATCATCTGACAGTAACGTTGAATCATTACAGGAAGGGCTTGATTGCTTTTCGACCGAATGATTATCCTCACTGATGTGAATCTCGTCTTCGAAAATATCCATCTTTAAGTCTGTTAATTCATCTGTCTCAGGAACCTGGAGATCTAAAATATCCTGATATTGTTTACTGACAGACAGCTTTTGGATTATTTCAGGCAAGACTGTTTTCAATCCTTGTCTAATGTCAATCGTCATCCCAGAACCACTTTGCGGATCTTCTGTACCTGAAACAACAATACCATTGATGAAAAACGACGCCTCAAGCAGTGGCACAAGTATTTTAAGTATTATTTTTGAATGATCCGGCAATATATTGGATAAAGGCAGGAAAACATGACCGCTTAAAACGTGTTCATAAAACCGGCAGAAATGGTGAACTGATGTAAATTTAACGATGACCAGATATTTCTTCATTATGAAATTCTACCCCTGAATTAAATAGTCATTACGATTTTTGATAGTTTGGTTATTATATCATCCATTTATTTTGTTTGACAGTAATTTTTCACCATCGTATTGTATTAAATATAAAATATTTTTACCATGTGCTGCGATCTTTTCATGACTTTCTTGCGTCATAGTCTGATCCAATTATTTTTCTTCCTTGTTGCGATATTGTTTCTGAACAAAATATCCGAAAATTAGTGTATACGGAACTTTTTACCCCAAAAATCCGGGTAAACGCAACGGCCGAATCAACGATTGTACAAAACTTGCTGAATAAACGCAGGTTACCACTCCCATACCCGGCAAACGGTAAGTACTTAAATGCTAGACGAAATTTTTCTTAAATCTTAATGAGACCTTATAAAATAAGGATTTAAAGTGATGGGGCGCAGGTGAAGGCCTGATTCACAAAGCATTGACAAAAAAAGGCCCCCCTGTGCGCATCCACGCAATTTTAAGCGACGCTGGTTGGTTACAGCGAAGTTGT
>CAZQLG010000031.1:0-15278 GCA_964594105.1 uncultured Desulfococcus sp.
ATTCAGGATCATTACTATATGGACGTAAGG
This sequence comes from uncultured Desulfococcus sp., assembly GCA_964594105.1. Lineage (GTDB taxonomy): Bacteria > Desulfobacterota > Desulfobacteria > Desulfobacterales > Desulfosalsimonadaceae > SURF-3. The sequence continues at coordinate 31 of CAZQLG010000031.1, forward strand.
TTTTTGAGTGGTAAAAGGACGCATGCGCGCGCGCCGTGACCTCAGGTCACGGGTTTATGGAAGCCTAAAGGCTTCCGCTACATGGCAAGATGGTAACTCCCAATGTTGCTGAGACCTTCAGGTCTCCATTTTAAATGGAAGCCTAAAGGCTTCCGCTACATAGAGCATTGGCACCACCCCATGTAGCGGAGGCATTTATGCCGCCACAAAAACGCCTTGATTTTAAAATAATCGCCATATAAGTTGGCAATTATCATAATATATGCCAACTTTAGCGGCAATTATCAGGAGGGTGGTCATGTACATCAACAGAAAATTGGATTTATTCAAGCTTCTTTCAAATAAATCATATTTCTTGTTCGGGCCACGTCAAACCGGCAAGACATCTTTGATTCAACATACGTTGCACAAATTTAAGTACTATAATCTGCTTCAGACCGATATCTACCTGAAATTAAGCCGGGCGCCACATCGGCTTCGTCAGGAAATAACCGATGATGACCGGATTGTAATTATCGACGAGATCCAGAAACTGCCGATTCTGCTTGATGAAGTCCATTATTTGATCGAAGAAAAGGGGATTCATTTTCTTCTTACAGGTTCCAGCGCAAGGAAGTTGAGAAACCGTGGCGTGAATCTGCTGGGGGGGCGTGCCAGGACCAAACGACTTCATCCGTTTATTTTTAAAGAATTAAAAGAAGATTTTAATTTGACAAAGGCGCTTGATACAGGCTTGATCCCCTCTATTTATTTTTCTGATGCCCCATTTGAGGATCTTGAAGCATATGCCGGCAATTACTTGAAAGAAGAGATCGCGGCTGAAGCCATTGTTCGTAATGTGCCTGCATTCAGTAGATTCCTCACAATCGCCGGGCTGTGTAACGGTAAAATGATCAATTATACAAATATTGCCAGCGATGCCCAGGTTCCACGATCAACGGTTCAGGAATATTTTCAAATTTTGCGCGATACACTGCTGGGGGATGATCTGCCGGCATGGCGAAAATCTGTCAAACGAAAGCCGGTTGCCACTTCAAAATTTTATTTTTTTGATGTCGGCGTTGCCAGATATCTCCAAGGTCGCCGGGGACTTTCGGTTCGGTCTCCGGAATTCGGGGAAGCCTTTGAAGCCTATATCCATCATGAAATAAAGGCTTATTGTGATTACAAGGGCGGCTGTGAAGTGTGCTACTGGCGATCCACCTCAGGCTTTGAGGTTGACTTTGTCATTAATGGAAAAACAGCGGTCGAAGTCAAAGCAAAGGCCAATATTACTGAAAAAGATTTCAAAGGGTTAAAAGCCATCCGTGAAGAAGTCCTGCTGAAGTCTTATATTCTGGTCAGCCTTGAAGATCGCCCGCGAAGGATCGGGAATATATTCATTCTTCCCTGGCAGGATTTCATTACCCATTTGTGGCAGGATACGTATGTATGATAAACAAAGGGGCGAACGAATGCAATGAAATGGCGTACAGGTCGAATGCGTCCCCGTCCGCCGACCAGAATGTAGCGAGTGTTTTTAAATCGCCATTTTAAATGGAAGGCCAAAATCTTCCGCTACATGGTGATGTGACACCACCCCATATGGTCATGGGGTTATGGAAGCCTAAAGGCCTCCGCTACGTGGTGATGGGGCCGCCCCATAGCGGAGGCATTTATGCCGCCATTCCCGTGACCTGCAGGTCACGGGAATGGCGGGAACCTAAACGTTCGGGAACAATGGAAACCTAAAGGTTTCCGCTACAAAAACCGAGGCGCTACTGAACATTGTAGCGGAGACCTTCAGGTCTCCAAATTCGTGACCTGAAGGTCAAGAATCTCTGGAAGCCTAAAGGTTTCCGCTACACAGTGCGGCAACGGTTTATTTCGTCGTCCGCAAGGCAATAACATCCCGAAACAAAGCATATCCGTATCGGGCGGCATGTTCGGTATATTGCTCATGGATTTGTTTGACTGTCAGGCTGATCTGCCGCATGCCGTGCCCGAGATCAACGCCCGGCAGTTCATCCAGGGGTTTTTCCGAGGCATAGGCAAAGACCAGTTCATTGCCGGTGGCGCCTTCAACGCTGAATTCAAATGTCTGGTTATAATTGATATTTGGAACAGCGGTCACGCTGTTTGGGGGGATGGGGCGATGGCCGGTGTCATAGTCATTGGGATAAATTCTGTATATCGTGCCATCCGGCGTCCGGTTGAATATGCGAACATAGGCTGCCCGGTTGGATTTGATATAAAATACAATGGATTCACCGTTAGCAAAAGAGAGATTGTTTCTGCCTTTTTGGGTGAATAATTCCACGGATAAGGGTTTTGTGGTATCGGGATCAATAAGAATATCCAGATCATCCATAAAATTTGCATCATCTGCCTGGGGAAGCTTTAGCTGGCTCGGGCATACCAGGTCCGTGGGTATCCGGATTCTTGCCGATGCCAGAATTTCACCTTGCACATCCGTCAGCTCTCCATGAACTTCAATTTTATCTGACGATGTGTTCCAGTAATTTCCCTGTATTAAACAGGATGCTTTGGCAATTTCGGCAATGGTTCCCCCGGTGGTCTGGTTGGGGACAATGGATCGGGTGGTGACGGATTGAATTTTTTTCAATTGCTGCTCGACATCCGTTACCGGTGTAAACAGGAGGTTGCCGGAAAAATAATCTTTTGCATACTGGCTGATATAATGCGAAAACGGGCTGTAAAGGCGCGTATGCTCAAAGGTAAAGGAATTTACAAGCAGCTTGTGATTTTGATCCGAAGTCCGGGCGTCTGAATATTTTTGTTCAAGGCAGAACATCAGATAATCCATTTTGCCTTTGACCGAAGGGGTAAACCAGTCGTCTGCCCAGTAATTTTTATTTAATGTTTCATGGGCAGTGGCCAGCAAATCAAATTTTTTGATTGCTGAATTTTTTAAATCCATGTTGGACCTGATTTTAACGGACAACATCAGCCGCTCACCGTCACGATGATAGGCACCGGTGAGAAAAAGGCCGGAAAAGCATTTCGGGTTGTCCGTGACGGAGAAAAAACCCGTATTGTGCAGAGATCTTTGAAAAGCCTGATTGAGTTTCAGTGAAAACGGATAGGTGCTTTCATCTTGTGGATCATTAAAATAATTGCTGTTGATAAAAATTTTTCGAAATTCGGGATTGTTTGCAAGCCCGGTATTTTTTTTACAGGTTTTTGCCAGTTTCCCAACAAGGGCGTCTACGGCATCTTTTAATGATTGAATGCCGGGTTTCAGCAAATCCGACGGGACATCCGCAAGCGCCAGGGAAAAATCAGTGGATGACACCACCCGGTCTGATTTTGTAATATTGACATGCAGGGTAAACTGGTTGCCGATGCGGTCATAGGTGCCGTTTAAGAAAGTGTCCGCGCCTTTTCCGGGGGCTGCAACGGGTCTGAAAACAGGTGAACAAGAAAGGGCATTTTCAACATATCTTGCCATCTCCCTGCCGATTTGAAGCGTTGCCTGGCCTGAAAGGCCGGGCTCCCACGGCTGAATTCGGACATCGATTGGCCGCTCCAGCCCGTGATAATTTGTTTCCAATTGGCGGACCAGCGTCCGGGCGATCCGGCCAAATTCCATATCAAACCAGTTCGGGTTTAAATTTTTACCGTTCAGACGACCCTGGACAACGGCAATGTCTAATCCGCCGGATTCTCCCATTTTGCGAAGTCGGGTGGTGATTGTGACAATATCTGAATCATTTGTATAAGAACCGAACAGCCGCAACGGCTGCTCCCCGGTTTCCTGGAGTGTCACAATGGCTCCCTGTCGTGAAAGTTCTGCGGCCAGCATGTCGGACAGAGTTCTTGAAAAGGGCAGGTTGGTGCAGCTATTGCGCTCCCAGAAATTATTTTCACTGATTTGAATGGATTGACCGGCCAGCGGTGTTTTTTCCTTGATCGATTTAACCATTTTTTCAACGGTCTGTTTTAGGGGAGATGCCTGGATAGCGTTTTGCGGTATAGTTTTGTGACAGGCAATCAGTGCAGATACAATAAAAAGCAGCATAAAGAATCGAAACATATTCTTGCCGGCACGGATAAAATTTGGCATTAGATGAATTTGAGAGATTGAAGTTTTCGTTTTTATCATAAGTTATTTATCCTATTTTTTTGACATACGACTATATTTACGGTATGAATTTTCAATTAATTGAATGCATATTAAAAATTGTTTTTATGATTTCTGAAATTAGATAAATATAAACTTATTCTAAAGATCAGATCAACATTTTAATGAAATTTTTGACTATTTAATTTTAGCGGAAATCTTTAGACATACGCAACCGGTGTGCGGTCGGTAACGGTATATGGAAACCTAAAGGTTTCCGCTACACAACCCGGCGGGCAACACATGATGTGGTCCCGGTATATGGAAACCTAAAGGTTTCCGCTATACGCTCCGGCGGGCAACACATAATGTAGCGGAGACCTTTAGGTCTCCATTTCTGTGGCCACCATTGTCATGGGCATTTTGGCAGGCTAAAGCCTTCCGCTACACGGTCCAGCGGTGACCCAAAATTTTTTTATTAAAAAATATTTTTAAGTTCGTTGAAAATCCAAATTTTCGGTCGATATACTTTTTGAACTTGATCCGATTGGCATAAATACGCAGAAAGAAATGGATAATCCGTTAACCAAAAACAACCGATTGATTGCAGGAGGTGAGAAATGACATCAAGCAGGAGAAAATGGCTGATTCCGTTTATTGGAATTGTTTTATTAATTGGTTCGGGGTGTTCTGCAAAATCAACACCATCTCCCCAAAGGTGGACACCGACATGCGCGGACGCCATTGACGGGAATCTGGATAAATTTTCAGAAAATGACATTGAAATAATATTAAATGAATCGCTTGAATCAAAACAGATGGCAGGATGCTGGGTTCCGTTGATGCAACGCTGCCTGGACCAGGACAAGGAAATTCCGCAGAATCATCTGGCACAGGCGATCAACGAATTTAATCAGTTAGATAATATGATATATTTTGAAAAATCGATTTTTAGATATTTCTCCAACATTGATAAAGGCGTGGCTTCTTACCGAACAGCGGACAAGGCACTTTTAACCGGCTATTGCCGTTATGTGGTTCGAAACGCCAAAACCAGTAATGACCCGGCAGTAAGGAATGCACAATTGATAACCCGCCACCTGGACCCGGATTTGTTTGATTTAATGTTTCGATAATTTACATAGGAGGCACCATGAAAACAATTTTTATCTATCATGATCGTCTGTTAAAGGTGATGCGTGTTGTTTTTGGCGTTCTTTTTTTAATGTGTTGGATTTCCGTGGCTGATGCGGCAAAGACGCCGGACGTGTCAAATGCGGATCGGGCCGTGGAAATCGCCAAAAAATCACGGGAAAAAGTGGAGCGCAGCGGCAAAATGCTGCAGTCATCCTCAAATGATTTGTTTAAAGCCTTTGCAGAAAGTACCGTGGAATTGCAAAAGCTGATGGATGCAAGGGAACAATTAGATCAGGCTGGTTTTTTGTCTAAGGATGATCCGGAAGGAAAGGCCCGGCGGGCGCATATCAATGCGAAAATTTTGACCGAAGTGGGTCAACTTAAATTGATATGTGATCAAAACCTTGATAATCTATTGCAATCGCTGGATTATTTTGATCGGGCAGTGGCGGATTCCGTGGTGGATACCCAGGCGACCCGTTCTATCAATAGTAATTATGAGCTTGCTCTTAATCGCTATTTGAAACAGGAACGAAAATCGTTTGATCAGACAATGAAAAATGCTGAAGAAGCCTTAGCGGCATATCAGGATTCCACTGATCCGGCAGAGAAAAAACAGTTGAAAAAGAAATATGACCGAATCAAAAAGCGAATGGTCAAAATCGCGCAACGCCGAAAACTTTTTGAATCCCGTATTAAAGTGGCACAGATGAACCAGCAGATTACAGGATTAATTCGCGATAAAATCCGACAGGATGGCGCTGAAATCCCTGAGAAGTTCAGGAGTGTCATGAGCGGGCTTTATACATTGTTTGCCAAAATAGTTCCGGTGGCGGAAGCGGGTGGTACCGGCTCTCCTGATTACCTGGCCAATATGGGGTTTTCAAATCTCACGGAGCTCAATAACACGCTTGGCGTGGTGGAAAGTTCCATCGCCAAATTAGACGGTGTTTTAGATAACATGGTCAATGACGTATTGAACGGGTTTGACGGCATTCAGATTGTCGATGAAACCGGCATGACTGGCGCCGCTCTGAGCGTAGAGGATGAAATGGATTTTATTTATAGTCAGCGTGATCAATGGAATAATTGAACATAGGTAGGAGGTATAGCCAGATGAAAAACAATATTCGATATTATTCAGGATTCCTTTTAGTGGTCGGATTGATGGCCATTTTCATGGTCACGTCGGCCGGTGCCGAATCTTTATATGAGCAGTATACCAATATGCCAAAGGAAACTTTGGATGCGGAAACTTCTGAAATGGGGAAAAATTTAAGAAACGTGTTTAATGAGCAATCCGTCGAAGAATACCAGCAGAAAATAGATTTTGCCGATTACTATGCGAATTATAAAAAACTCGTTCTCTATGGGGTTAAGCTCGCAAATTATAATGACTATGAAGACAACCTTATCTTTGCAAAGGACAAAGAGATATTTAAAGGATTGTCAGCGGCAGAAGGTGAGACTGATACCGGCAAAAATAATGAGCGTAAAGCGTTTGTAAACGAAAAATTCGATCAGATGAAAGACAATATTCAAGATGAGATTGATACCTATCTGGACTTGATTATAATTTCTTTGGATGCCTGTGAAATTATGTCCCAAAATGATTTGAGCGGATTTACGCAAAGCGATAAGAACCAAGCAACTATCAACCGGTTTATGAATGAAAGCGAAATATATTCAAAATTCACTAAACGGTATGACCGATTAAATAATGGCTGGCCCGAGATTGCGGCCCGGATTACAAAACAGGTGAAATTATGGCAGGTGGCAGCGCCATCCGGCAGTGATCCGATTATTGATCGAACAATCACGGAGGCTATTTTATGAAACCTTTGTTAACGTATGACGACGGCCGGTTAAAAACCGGCCGCGTCGCGTTGCTGGTTTTTCTTATAATTATGGTCGGGTGTACCATTGCCTATAAGCTCAGCAAACCGGTCGACCAGGTGATGGTGGCGGTAAAGCACGTTTTTGAGGCGGAACCGGTTGAACCACCATCACCGGAAACATCGGCAGAAGAAAGCGCGGTGCCGGAACAAAAAAAATCTGACGCAACAGCACAAGCAGAAAAAAAACTTGACGCCAAGCAAGAACAGGAAGCCGGACAAAAGGCTGAAAAATCTCAAAAGCCGGCTGAAGAAAAGGCCGCAGTGCAGCAGCCAGCAACGCCGCCGGTAGCTGAGATAGAAAAACAACCGGCAGACCAGGGAGCGGCTGCTGCGCCGGGACCTGAAAAACCGGATTCTGATTCAGCAACGTCCCCAGTGCCTGATCCGGTCAAAGTGGCCCAGGCGGAACAGCCTGTTAAGGAAACGCCCTCTCCTGAAACAGCCCCTTTAATGGTTGGAAAAGAGGCAACACAACCGATAAAATTATCATCCATACCAACAACCGGCTCACATGAGAAAAAAGAAACGGCCGGTGAAGTAACGCTGGCAACTTCTGATTATATGGGCGTGTATCAAAGCTGGAAAAAGGTTGGCGAGCAGGGTGGGGGCGGCAACATTCCTTTGAGAATCAAAAATCTGGAAAATGTATATACGCTTTTTCAAATGAAAGTCGTTGCCCTGGTGGATGGAGAACCTTATGCGGATCTATCTGACGGCTCCCGGATTGCACCGGCTGCTTTGGATGTATACGCTTCTACTTGTTTTGTGGTCACCAATCCATTTGAGAAATTCAATGATGCGCTGGTGAAAGCCGGGTTGCGCAATAAAAGGGTTGAAGTTCGATATTATATGTATGATTCCGTCAGAAATTCAATCTATGCGCGTGCCAATCTTGCGGTGGCGTGCTGCCGTGAAAAGGGCCTGATCCCGGCAGATATGGCATCTGCTTCTGTGGATTTGCTCGGCAGATCCTATGCCATACGTAAAAAAGGCGGCGGCGGATTTGGGGTGTTTGTCCCGACCCGCATTGATCTTTCAGACGGACGATCTGTGCCAGTTGATCCATCCTGTTTTAAGGGGAGTCAGGATATTGATCATTTGATAGCGGCCGGTTTATTAAAATAATGAATGATGGCTTCGTAAAAAGTTCAAATTCTTTGTTGCGCTTCATTCTTCGTTTTTTCATGGTACGCTAAGTACAAATCATCACTCAGGATTTGCGCGCCTCGAATTTGGAACTTTTTTCTTTGCCATCGGAATCCGACTTTTTACGAGTTTATCAAGGAATAAAAATGGGTTTTCTTTCATGGTTTTTGCAAAATTTTGGTGTGTTTTTCGGATGTGTCTTTCTCTGGTATTTTTATATGATGATTCGACGGTTAACTGTTTTATATGATTTTTTAAGACATGTTCCGGCGGGCGAAGAAGCCACGCCCATCAAGGTGGGGAATTCACCTGCAATAAAATTTTTGACGCCATTTTTTGACCGGTTAAGAACGGTTGCATCTTCAAAATCGGGGTACAGAGGGATAGATCCGATTATTGATGCCATCTGGTCGGAAATGGAGTGCCGGGTGTCGGTCCATTTTACAGCGGTGAACGGGTATATCAATACCCTGGTGCTGGTCGGATTTGCCGGTACGATCTTCGGATCCATTGGTGCTTTTAACGAAATGTTTGGCGGTATTGCCCTGGGAACGCCGGCGGCGGATGTGTTTGTTTCTTCATGGAACCACGGCTTGTCAACCGCGCTTTATACGTCCCTGGGCGCGGCAGCCATCGGCGGAACCATGGTGACCATTTTATGCTCTAAATTTTTGATGACCCGGGCAAAGCGTCTGGAGACGATGATCGGGCTCCGAATCGGTGAAATACTTATGGAGGTGAATTAATGGCGGGCCGGCGGCGACACGGCCAATTCACATCCGGGATGACCGTTGACCCGGGAAAAGACCTGTTTGCCTATTTGTTTTTAATGATCATGGTGTTTTGCTTTATGTTAATGATGGCTTCACAGGACACGCGTCAGTCAACGCAAGGGCAGGATTCACCGGAGAAACAGGATTCCGCCGCCAGTTCCAGCATGGCCCAGGTGTCGATGGAGAGTATTGGGCAGTTGGTCAAACAAGATGGCAAAATTTATATCAAGTATAGAGACGTCCTTTACAGTCCCAAGGAAGATGTGAAAAAAATGGATGCAGATGGCCGCGTGATGACCATCACCGGAAAAGATGGCATGGAAAAAAAAGTGCTTTACATCGAAGAGACAAATGATCAGCAGGTATTGCTTACAGAATATCTGTCGGCATTTCAATATTTAAGTAAAAACGGCATTGGCGTGGCGTTTGCGGAGCGAATCGGTGATTAATATGAAGCCATTTATAATATGGACAATAAAAATGATCGCTGCGGCAATCATTGTTATAACATTATTGCCGCTGATGCTTGTTTCTGCGGTTGAAAAAGATCCATGGGCGGACTTAAGAAAACAATTTGAAAATCGATCTGAAGAAGCAGCTGAAACAAAACAAATAACAAAAAACGAAGCTGAAACCGAAGATCCCTGGGTAAAATTACAGGCCATCTATCTTCCGTTTACCGAAGAAGAAGAAACCGCCGCAGCCACGGATAAAATCGCCCGTAAAAAAGTGGCATCCGGCATACACGCGAACCTGATGCCTTTTGAATCAATTATTATCGAAGCATCAGAAAAATTTAATGTGCCCATTGAAATTATCTCGGGGGTCATTATGGTGGAATCCGGAGGTAACCCCAAAGCCCGCGCGAAAACTTCATCCGCCTCCGGTTTAATGCAGACCATCGCCGGCACATTTAGTGATGCCCGCCGGGCATTGGCTAAAAAGGGAACACCGATTGATGGTTCCCCGCTTGATCCCCGAGCATCCATATTCGCCGGCACCTGGTATCTGGGCCATATGTATCAAATGGCAAAATCCGACCGACCCAAAGATTTGACGGACAGGGAAGATATTGATGACTGGAAATATCCGCTGGAGTATTATTATGCCGGTCCGGGAAATGGTGCAAAACGGGAACCTGTGGTGATTATCTATTCCGGCGGCAAAAAAGTGGTGGTGGATAAACCCGCGTATTCAAATAAAGTATTGAAGTGGGCTAGAATTTTAAGGGCGGCTTAGATCGTGCGGAATACAAAATAAATGTGGGGAGGGTGCCATTGCTTCGTATGGAAACCTGAAGGTTTCCGCTACATGGTGTGTGATGGCAACGACCAATGTTGCTGAGAAATGGAAGGCTAAAGCCTTCCGCTACATAGCGTGATGGCAACGACCAATGTTGCTGAGAAATGGAAGTAAGGCAGAATAAATACTCAAAGGCTTGCGCGATTCAATTATGGAAACCTGAAAATGTTACATGGCGATATGGCAATGACCAATGTAGCGGCGGCCTTTAGGCCGGCAAACCGAATGCATTTGCTATAGAAGGATTTTGAAGGCTGCGGCCTTTTACTACATGCGCAAGCTTAAGCCGATGGACCAAATATTTTAGATTTTTGTAGAAAAATGGAAAATATCGCCGATAAGAAAGAATATAAACAAACAATATGCCAATGTTGCGGAAACATTCAGGCCGCCGGGCTGGACGCTAACCGGCCGCTGCGAAATGGAAGGCTAAAGCCTTCCGCTACATAGCGTGATGGCAACGACCAATGTAGCGGCGGCCTTTAGGCCGCCAATAATCAAGATTGTAAATTTAATTATTGAAATCAACCATATTACTACGAGGTGGAAACATGAAGGCGAAACGCATAAGGACATTATTATCGGTAACGGCAATGGCGTTGATTTTATTCTCCTTGATCATTTCAGGATGTTCCGGGAAAAAAGGGCCCAAGCCTTTGGTTGATCCGGATTATAAAAGTGCGTTTGATGAAAAAATTGACCAGCTGGTTTCAGATATTATAAAAAAAGGAAAGTATAAAGCAGCAGAAGTCGCACCGGTAACGGTAATCCCCGGTTCTTTGAAATCCGGGCTCAATTTTACGCGTCTGGAAGAAGTTCTCATCGAACGGCTTGAGCAGCGCTTGCTGGAAAAGAATGAATTGGTGATGTTGTCACGAAACAATTGGTTTGAATTTCGTGAAGGGCGACCGTTAAGTTTCAAATTTACAAAAGGTTACGAACCGGCTGTGTTAAGGGATCTCGTTCTCTATGAGGTCAATATATCCGCCGATTCTGTTTTAGAAGAAATTCAGGCAAAAATTACCGCATTTAATTCAAACAGCCGAATGATTGCCGGAATAAACGCCTCAACAACCCTGGATTACGCTTCGGACCGGCCGGGTAGAATGTTATACGACTTGCCCCCGCAAAAAGACCCGTTTCCTGAAGGGTTGGAAGAAAACCCCTATGATTCTGTTGATCGTGTGAGTTTCAGTCTGGCCGGTGAATTGGCGGATGCCTGTAAAACAGGCGTCGATACCGGAGACGGGTTGGCAGCAGACAAGGAAATTAAGGTGCTGTTGTATGTGAAACGGCAATCGGGTGTAGACCCATTGCTGGCAAATTCAGTCGGAAACACGTTGCAGCAAGCAGTTATTGCAAATCAGGGATTTACGTGTGTGGTCAGTCAGTCGGATTTTGGGCCGGTGTTTGATCAGGTTGATTTTTATAAAGCATATAACCAGGTGTTTGACCTTGAGGAATCAACGTTTCAGACCGGAACCGTATTTTTGATGGCGGATGTGTATCCCCATCAAAAAGGCGATAAAGTCGGCATCGCCCTGCGTGCCATATGGCGCGTCAATCCGCTGGAAGATAAGAGCGGCGCGTTTATTTCTACTCAGACAGCCGGAACTTATCTTTCCGGTTTTACAGCCAAATCGTATATAAAAGCAGCATGCCATGGTCGAAACGGTTATTCGGAAATTTCAAATCACTCGGTCGCTTCAGTTTCACCGAAGGCATCTTCAAGTGCAAATATTTCATCGGTGATTCCGGATGTACCGCTAACAAATCATACCCTTTGTTTTTATGGCTTTTCCAATTCCCTGAGTCGGCAGATTTATCCAGTGATTAGCTGTGTACCGGGCCTGCAGTCCATTAAGCGGTCGGATGGGTCTTGTGATAATGCGCCCGGCTGTGTCGGTTATACCCTTCAATGCCGATGCCGGACGGACAATTTATACAACTGGATTAAGGATAATCTCCAGCAGGATAACCATGTTGTGCCTTACCGGATTGACGAGACTGCGGAAAATACGCTGAGCCTGTATTATAATGGCGGGTTTGAATAGAACTGTCATTTATACGCTTAGGGAAGGCTAAAGCTTTCCGCTACACGGTCAAAAGCCGATTCACAATTGTATGTAGCGGAAGCCTTCAGGCTTCCATTTATCGAAACGTGAGAGAACAGTTTATGACCGCAATTGAAAGGAACCTGATTATACGTATGAATTTTCAAAAGCTGATGGTAATAGCGACAATATTTACGATTTTTATATCGGGTTGTCAAAGCATGAGACCCCACGAGACAGCCATTAAAGAAATCACGGAACTTGGTCCGATTATTGATAAAATTCATCCTGAAGAATCCGTGGCGGTTTCCTGGATTTACAATGCGGAGAATGGAAATATTACAGCACTCGGCAATATCTGGCGAGACCGGGTTGCCATGGGGTTGAAGGATCACAATATTCGTATCAAGGGCCGCAAGGATGTTGTTTTACTCATTGATGACATCGAATCTTTTGGGTCCGGAAAAGTCGAGAAAGATATTTGGGAAAAGGCCGGTGCGGATATTGTTGTCACCGGAACCTATCGTATTATATGCAATAACGGCGTTCCCGAAAAATTTTTATTGTATATCAAGGCATTAAGAGTTGAAGATGCAGAACTGATAGGATCGTGTGAATGGTCGGAAAACTTAGGGCCTGATTGGCGGCCGTTGGCGTTAAATATTCGAGGAAATGTATATCACAAAAAACTGCAAACCATTACCGCACCGGAAAACATCAAAAAACAGCCATCGCTTTCCGCCCGGTTGAATTCTTCAAATGGCAGTTACATGACCGGCGAAAAAGGCCAGATCTATATTCAAACAGACCCCGGCATGTACCTTTACCTGTTTAGCCTGTCTGCGGATAATACAATAACCCTTCTGTACCCCAACCGGTATTGCAAAGACGCGCCAATCGCTGGAAAAGAATTTGTGTTTCCGAAAGATTGTTCTAAAGATATTGATCTGGAATTTTATCCTTTAATTCCGGGTAAGCGCTGTCGGGAGTCCGTTCTGGTGGTGGCAAGTATTGAAAAATTGGATTTTTCGTTTATTCCGTTTCAGACCCATCAAATATATCATTGGGTGAAGGGGGAAGATATCAAAAAGATTTATGATGTTCTTCATCAGACAAAATGTTGGAGAAAGCTCAGTCTGGATTATACCGTCGGGCCGGGGCCTGAAAAATAAAAAGCCAACCGGCAACACGTTGTAAAACAATGTAGCGGAGACCTTCAGGTCTCCATTTAACTGGAAGCCTACATGGTGAGGTGGCAATCGTCCAAAATAGCGTTGGTTTTTTAGACCGCCATGTACGATAACCACAAAACGTGCAGTGTAAAAAAAATTATGTGTTGAAAAAAAACAAATTCAGCCGATAAGAAGTTTAAATACAAATCAGGTATAGTATCATTTAATAATGTCAGTATCGTGTAATAAATTTTTCATCCAGGGAGGAATAACAATGAAAATGGGGCGAAACATGAAACTTTTATGTAACATCGGATTATTCTTATGGATTTTTGTAACTGTCATCGGGACGTCTGCTGTTTGTCCGGCGCCTGCTGAGGCAGGCCTTCGCACACGAATTGTCGTATTGCCGTTTTATGTGGAAGAAGGCAGAGATGCCGGCGCCAGTGATAGCGCTATGCATTATCGTCGGATGACGGGATTTATCCAGAACCGGTTGGTCGCAAGCGGATTTGAAGTGATCGATCCGTTTGCAAAAGACCAGTTAAACAAGGAATACAATCGGGTCATGGAAACCGCCCGGGAAGATTCTGCCCTGGCATGTCAGGAAATGTGCCGGAAATATGGGGTGGATGCGGCATACATTGTGTGGCTGAGAGTCAAAATAGATCATACACCGGATGATTATTACAAGGCTTCGGCTCAGGTGGATGGATCTGGTTATGACAGTGGGGGCCGGTCTCTCGGTGTGAATCTGTTTGAAACATTTAAGGTTACCCGCCGGGATTCGGATGAAGCCACCGGTCATGTGGAAAAGGAAATCGGCGATAAAGTCGGCAAGATTTTGACCAATTGGAATGAAAATCGAAAAAAAGACGAAGTAGTTTCACCGTCTTCAACATCATCTGATGCCGCAGGTATCCTTTCCCAGAGAATTGCGGACCAGCAGCAGCAAATCAATATCCGCCTGGACGGGGCCACGGAATATGAACTGATTGAGGTTTTTGGAAAAGTCATCAATACAGCCAAAGGGGTCAACCAGGCAAAAATGTACAGCAGCAATATCGTGCCGGACAACCCCCAAGCCTGCCACAGTGAGTGGGAAGTTGAAATCGAAGGTACCGAACCGTTCCGGCTTCAGTCCAATATTATGAAGATGGTAAAAGATATTGTGGCCGCTGACGGCAACATCACGTTAAAAGGCGTGCCGTACCGCTACGCAAAAGATGAAGTGCAGCTGCTGAAGGGCCTTCGAACCGGTAGTGTTTCCTCACGGGAAATCCAGTTTGTGATCGATCGGGATCGGGCACGACATAAGGAATTTTCCGGGGCAAATAATTAGAAAAGTTGGTTACGGAAAAGTGCTAATGAGAGTTTTTAATGTAACGGAGATCTTCAGGTCTCAATGTGGATTGCTCCATCGGCATTGGATTAATTGATGATAAATTGATAAAAATCAAAATGGGTCCTCAGGTCAGGCTGGCATATATGCATGGCTCTGATACTGATAAATATGGTGATATTGATATCAAAGAGTTGGGAATTGGCCTGGCGCCGGTCCTGATGGCAGATGTTGTTTTAAACGATGTCGCATCGTTGGGAATGGAATTGGGTTATCGGTATAATTGTTACTATGATATTGAAGATCTGAAGTTTCCCCGTTTTTATAGGGACCGATCGGTGTGAGCCTCGATCGGGTAATT
>CAZQLG010000032.1:0-1908 GCA_964594105.1 uncultured Desulfococcus sp.
CTGGCCGAAGTCATGTCCTGCGGTTTGTCAACGATCAAAATGCCATTGGTTTCATTCGTCATTGTTTATAACATATCGTTTTTATAAATGAATAAAGCATCCTCCGGGTTAAGGGCTCGCTCAAAAATAACTTTACTTTTTGATATGTCGATCCAGCCCGTCTGGCTGCGTTCCTCGTCGGTTAAATAGCCAGCTATTCGCCCTTCTCGCGCCTTGCCATCCGGGTGCCTCAACTCCTGAAAATGTAAATTTATTTTTTCATGAACCCCAAGTTAAAGATTTTTCGAATAATAAAAAATGGTTTTTTTTAAATCCGGCAGGGATGCCTGAATATCAAATCCGGACGCGTTTTGATGACCGCCGCCGCCAAAAGAGGTGGCGATGGTGGCAACATTCACCGCGCCGTCCGATCGAAGACTGACATGAAAGTGGCTCCCGTATTTTTTGCCTGGATTTCGTTTTCTTTCAAACAAAAGGGCGGCGATTTTGACATTTTCGATCTGTTTGGCATAGTTGATCAGACCATTGACATCTTCAAGCATGGTTCCGGTCGTCTGCAGCATGTTCTGGGTGAGTGTCATAATCGAGAGCTTGCCGTTATGGGACAATTCAATGGAATCAAACAGCATATTCAGCAGTTTAATTCGGTTTAAGGAAATCGTCTCATAAACATGGTGTGCTACTTTGTGCGGATTGGCACCCAGTTGGACCATTTTATGTGATATTTCAAAAGCCTCCGGGGTGGTATTGGCAAACCGGAAAGAACCGGTGTCTGTCATTATTCCTGTATAGATGGAATAGGCCATTCCTTTATCGATCTGCACATCATCCATTGCTGATACCAGCCGGTAAATCATTTCAGATGTTGAAGACGCCGCCGGGTCAATATACTGCAGGTTGCCAAACCGGGTATTGGTGATATGATGATCGATATTGATAATTGTCGGGATTTTAGAAACGGCTGCCGCCGCTTCTCCGATACGGTGCAGATCCGAGCAGTCCAGTATAATGGCTGTGTCATATTCAGAAATGTCGCCGACTGTCTGGTTGATCAAATGAAGAGACGGCAGAAACTGATAAATCGCCGGAATGGGGCTTTCGTTGTAAGCCCTGATTTGTTTTTTGGATTCCTGAAGTGCAAGCCCCATACTGATCACTGATCCAATCGCATCTCCGTCCGGATGAATATGGGACGCAAGCAGTATGCGTTTACTCTTCTTCAGGTGGTTGATTATTTGTTGTATGCTCATTTTCTATTTTTTTCAAAACGGAATTCATATGAAATCCGTAATCAATTGAATCATCATAATAAAATTGAAGCTCAGGCATATATCGCAGTTTAAGCTTTTGTGCAAGAGAATATTTAATAAACCCTTTTGCTTTTTTAAACCCGGCAAATGCCTCTTCTTTAGTTGAGATATGGTCGGAGATCACAAAATATACCTTTGCCAGTTTTAGATCCGGCGATACCTTGATGCCGGTAATGCTGACCGATTCCAGGCGGGGATCGCTGATCGATTTCTGTAACAGCCGCGACAGGGATTCATGGATCAATCCACCGACCCGGTCGGCTCTGGCAAAGGGTTTTATGTTCATATATTCATGATCTCCATATCCGTATCAATAATTTCGGCTAATTGAAGATTCTCTATAAATTCAAAAATTTTATCTATCTTTGAGTTAATCAGGCGCCGATCGTTTCCCATCAGCACAAAGCCTATTTCCGTTCGCTGATGCACATCATTCAAACCGACTTCTGCCATTGATACATTAAACGTATTTCGTGTACGGTTAATAATTGCTTTAACAATTTTTCGCTTTTCTTTTAAAGAATGACAAAGCGCCAGCCTGAAAGTTATTTTTCCAATTCCGACGACCATATAATATAGCCACTTACCTCAGTCTTCT
>CAZQLG010000032.1:2008-15153 GCA_964594105.1 uncultured Desulfococcus sp.
GCAATAAGGGCCACCTTGGCTGTGGGGCGAACATTAAAGCCTAAAATAATGGCATTGGAAACCGCTGCCAGGGATATATCCGATTCATGAATCGGGCCGACAGCAGAATGAATGACACCAATTTTAACCTCATCAATGGACAATTTGATCAAAGAATCTTTCAATGCTTCAATGGATCCCTGAACATCCGCCTTGATAATCAGGTTTAAATCTTTTACTTCACCTTCCATCAGTTTTTCGTACAGCTTTTCAAGGCTCATCCGGCTGGTCCGGGCAAGTTCCTTGGCGCGTTGCTTTTGAAGTCGATGTTCACTGACCTGCTTGGCATCCTTTTCACCTGCCATGACGTTGAGTTCATCTCCTGCCATGGGAACACCGGACAGGCCGACAATTTGCACGGGTATGGACGGACCGGCTTCTTTGATCTGAATGCCCAGATCGTCAAACATGATCCTGATTTTTCCATAATAATTACCGCAGACAACCGGGTCCCCCACACGAAGGGTGCCTTCACTGACCAGAACGGTTGCCACCGGACCTATCCCGGTGTCCAGTCTGGATTCAATAATGTGGCCAGACGCAAGCTTGTTTGGGTTTGCTTTTAATTCAAGGACTTCAGATTGAAGCAGGATCATCTCCAGCAGCTCATCGATACCGATCTTTTCTTTTGCAGACACATTGACAAAAATGGTTTCTCCGCCCCAGTCTTCTGCGGCCAGGCCTTTTTCAGCCAGTTCCCGTTTGATTCGTTCCGGTTCTGCTTCCGGTTTATCGATTTTGTTTACCGCAACAATAATTGGGACACCAGCCGCTTTGGCGTGGTCAATGGCCTCAATAGTCTGGGGCATGACACCGTCATCTGCGGCCACCACCAGAATGACAATATCGGTAACCTGTGCACCCCGGGAGCGCATGGCGGTGAAGGCTTCATGGCCGGGTGTGTCTAAAAAGACAATTTCACCGGTTTCATGTTTTACATGATAGGCGCCGATATGCTGGGTAATACCGCCAGCTTCGAAATCGGTAATTTTTGATCGGCGGATAACATCTAAAAGGGATGTTTTACCATGATCGACATGTCCCATGATTGTTACAACAGGTGGGCGGTGCAACAATTGATCGGGTGCATCCACCTCTGTTTTTATGACAGTTTCTTCCTCAAATGTGGCTCTTTCAAGCTCAAAGCCGAATTCTGTTGCGACTAGGCATGCAGTATCATAATCAATGGTCTGATTGACCGTGACCATCATGCCCATACCCATCAGTTTGGCAATCAGTTCGTTGGCTTTTATGCCCATTCGTTTGCCGAGGTCGGCCAGAACAATTGTATCATCAACTTTAAATCGCCGTTTAATGGCCTTAGGGATTGTGATTTGTGTTTTCTGACCACCGCCCGTCGAAGCGGATTTGAATTTTTTTCGACCCTTTCGGGATCGGCCGGAACTCTTGTCATAAAGTGCGGAGCCTTCGAACACTGCTTTTCGTCGTGACGGGGCCTTTGTTTTGGGCTTTTTGAGATCAACAATCTCTTCATCCGTCTTTTTTTTGCGGCCTTTCTTTTTAGCAGCGCCTATGGGCTCGGCAAATTTTTCTGGAGCGGGTCGTTCCATTTTATCGGGTGTAACGGCAACCGGTTTTTTGGGCGTGCCTTTGACGAATTTTTTATTGGCCTTCTGCGCTTTTTTAGCCGGGGCTTCTGCCCTTTTTGGTTCAACCGGTTCTGTCGGCATACTGATGATTTTTGCCGGGGTCCCTTTTTTTGTTTTGCGTTTTGGCGCTGACGTGGGCGCTGGTTTCTCTGTGACTTTTTTTACATCATCCGGTTTTTCCGCTTCAGCCGCTTCCAGTCTTTCCGGCTCAGTTTCCACTTTCGCATCTTTTTCAACCGTTTCAGCCGGGGTTTCTATTTCCGGCTCTGCTGGAACCGGCGCCGGCGGTATTTCGTCATCTGGTTTTTTGTCATCCGCCGCTTTTTCAGCTTTTGGTGGAGCGGGTTCCGGTTTTATTTCCGGAACTTCCATGACTTTTTCGTCAATTTTTGTTTTCGGCTTTGTTTTCGGCTTTGTTTTCGGTTTTGTTTTCAGGGGAGCGGGTTCTTCAACCTTTTCGATGGCTTCTTTTTTGGCAGAGACCGCAGGTGTCTCCACCACTTCCGGCTCCACCGGCGTCTGAACACGTTTTCGCCGTCGTCGAATAACATTAGGTTTTATCCGCTTGTCTTCGACTATTTCTTCCGGGTTTTTTGTTCCGAAAAGCGCTTCTTTGATTTGTTCTATAACGGCCTCGTCCAGAGAGGACATATGACTTTTGACTTCAATGCCCATCTCCTCTATTTTTTCCAGGAGTGCTTTATTCTCCAGATTAAGTTCTCTGGCGAGTTCATATACTCTGACTTTTGCCATCCATTCCCCTCGCTTATCCATCAAAAACCGGGATCATATTCTTTAAATTTATAATTAATACTTAATTAATAACATCTATTAAATTATTCTTTAGTTTTTTTGGTTTCTTCAGTTTCTTCTGGTTTTTCAGCTTCTTCTGTCTCTTCAGTCTCAGTTTCAATCTCGCCCGCAGATTTATCTGCAGGTTCAGCGACGGGATCTACAGCTTCAATTTCTACAGTTTCGTCGTCTTTCGGCACATTGTTTTCTGCCGTTTGCTCATCATCAGCAACGGCGTTTAGTGCCTGTTTTGCCTGTTCTATAAGTTCGCCTGCGTCTTCATCGGAAATTCCGGCAACTTCTGCGAGTTCTTCACCAGAAACTTTTGCCAGATCTTCAACCGCAAAGAAACCTTCCTTGAACAGGATATCTGCGAGCGTTTTTGTCATTGCCGGCAGTTTCATCAGCGAATCAAGGCCTTTTTTGATGCTGTTGTCGTAATCGGTCAGACTTTTTACATCAAGGTTCCATCCGGATAGTTTTGATGCGAGCCGAACATTCTGACCACCTCGCCCAATGGCGATGGACTGAGCATCATCCGGAACAACCACTTCCATGCTGTGGTTAATTTCGTCGATGATCACCCTTGAAACTTCCGCCGGGGCCAGTGCGTTGCATACAAATTTTGCCGGATCCACGTGCCAGGGAATGATATCGATTTTTTCACCTTTGAGTTCCTGAACCACACTCTGAACCCGGTTACCTTTAACGCCAACGCAAGCGCCGATTGGGTCGATGTCAGGATCGTTTGAGGCCACCGCTATTTTACCGCGGCTTCCGGCTTCCCGGGCAGCACCGACAATACTAACAACCCCTTCGTTGATTTCAGGGACTTCTGTTTTAAACAGGTTGATCAAAAAAGCGGGATGCGTTCTTGAAAGAACCACCTGCGGTCCCCGACTTTCTTCAAGTACGTTAACGATATAGGCCCTGATTCTGTCGCCCCGTCTGTAACTCTCTCCCTGTATTTGCTCTCTTTTTGGTAGAACCGCTTCTGCCTGGCCCAGGTTGACAATAATTTCATTCCGGGTTGTCCGTTGAACAATCCCATTGATGATTTCACCCTGGCGATCGACAAAGCTGTTGTATATCGCATTTCGTTCCGCGATTTTGAGTTTTTGTATAATTACCTGCTTGGCGGATTGAGCAGCAATTCTGCCGAAGGTCGTGGTATCCATTTTGGTCCCGAGGCTGTCGCCGATCTCACATTCAGGGTCTAATTTCCGCCCCTCTTTCATGTTAACTTGAAAAGCTGGTTCCGTCACCGTTTCGACGACTTCTTTAAATTGGAATACCTCAAGTTCACCGGTTTCATCGTTGTATTGAATTTCAATGTCGATCTTGTTACCGAATTTCTTTTTGGCGGCTGAGCGCAGGGCTTCTTCCAATGCCTTCACCAGAACATTAAATTCAATACCTTTATCCCGGCTAACCTGCTCAATCACACGTTTCATGTCTGTTATAAGCATTTGTTATCTCCGTCATAATTGACAAGCCGTGCTTTAATAATATCCTGATAAGGGATAGAAACAGTATCTTGTTCAGTCTTTAACTGTACGCTTGATGCTATAATCCCAGACAGGATCCCTTTGAATTTTTTTTGACCGTTGATGGGCTGAACAATTTTTATTTTTGCCAGTTGTCCTTTAAATTTTTCAAAATCAGACAGTTTTGATACGGGCCGATCTATACCGGGAGATGAGACCTCCAGTGTATAGGCGTCTTCCGTTTCAAGTTTGAGATCCAGAATGTCTCCCAGTTGAGAGCTGATCAATGAACAGTCACCCAAGGTGATGCCACCGGGTTTATCAACATAAAGCCGGAGAATGCGTCCGCCGACTTCTCGCTGATACTCAATATGGATCAGTTCCATCCCATCAACATTGCATATCGGTTCGGCCAGTTCCCAGACAACAGCCAATACTTCCGATGCATCCGCAATTGCAGCTGACTTTTCAGTCAATACGGGTTTATCGGTCTGGTTTTTGTCCTTTTTTTTAAATTTTTTGGCCAATATCCTGTCTTTCGTTTTAAAAAATAAAAAACGGGCATTTATGCCCGTTCCATCAATCCGTTCAGATCATTTGTTCTTTATCGTACCTATTCAACCCGAATGGGCCTACAAATATTTGGAGCGGGCAACGAGATTCGAACTCGCGACACCAAGCTTGGGAAGCTTGTACTCTACCAACTGAGCTATGCCCGCGTCCCGTCCATAGCCGTAATAAACTAATTGAAAAATATAGCGATGTCAATATTAAAATTTAATTAACCACTGTGTTGTATATCAGCTTGTATTTACAGAGTAAAGATATGGAAGGGGGGCTGGGTCAGTCCAGCATTGCCCGGATTTGTTGCAAGTCGGATTTTATTTCTTCGAAGGCGGTTTGTGGGGCAGGGTCTGAATTTTGTTTGCGGCTATTTTTTAAAAACTTTTTTGCACCTTCAATGGTAAATTTTTTTTCATATAATAAATGTTTGATTTTTAATATAGATTCAACATCAACTTTACGATAAAGCCGTTGGCCGGATTCAGTCCGTTTGGGTGATATCATATGAAATTCAGATTCCCAGAATCTGAGAACATAGGCTGCCAGATCAGTAATCGCGGTGACTTCCCCGATTTTGAAATACAGCTTGTCCGGTATTGAGGTCTCTGGAGGTATCTGAATCTCCATCAGGCGCAAATAACCTGTTAAGGTTTTAGACCGGCAGCGTGGCGTTGAACTTTTGGATGATCCGGCCTGTCAGTTGTTGGTGAACAAGATTTACCTGTCGATCCGACAATGTTTCAGTAAAGGATCGATAAATTATTCGTAAAGAAATACTCTTTTTGCCGACAGGAATCGGTTTTCCACTGTATACATCCAGTACGCAAATATCTTCCATGAGTTTTTCTTCAAAAAATCTGACCTTGTCTAATATATCACCTGCTTGAACATCGTTGTCAACAATTAAGGTAATGTCTCTGTCCGTAAACGGGAATTTGGGAATCGGGACAAACATTTTTGTTTCCGGTAAATTCGCAATGAATGTGTTGACATTGATTTCAAAAATAAATGCCGGCTGTTTAATGTTAAAATTGTTTAAAACATCAGGGGTAATTTCCCCGATAAGCCCTAAGGGCATGCCGTTAATGAGAATTTGTGCGGTGTGGCCAGCTTTCGTATAGCTGCACAATTCAGCATCCATTTTTGAAAAAATAATCGGGTCCATTTTAAAATAATGGAAAAAGTCTTCAAGAATCCCTTTTAAGTCGAAGAAATCGCAAGCAACCGATTTGCTGTGCCATGAAGTCTCTGAGCGTGTGCCGGTCCAGAGTCCGGCCAGCATTTCCGTTTCTGTTGGCTGCTGTGCCTGTCCGTTGCTGATAAAAATTTTTCCCAGTTCAAAAAATTGAAGGTTTTTGATCTGGTGCGAAAGGTTGCGGTGCATTGCTTCCAGCAGGCCGGGAACCAGAGACGTCCGCATGACGGACTGATCTTCGGAAATTGGGTTCAAGATATTGAGCATCTTGCGTCGGTCATCATTTTCTGCAAGACTTAAGCGGTCGCAGGCATCTTTTCCGATAAAACTATAGGTGATGGATTCTGAAAAACCATAACCGGTCATCACATTTTTGATTTGATCTTTTATTTGACTTGACTGGTTGGGAAGATTCGTCACGCCGGAAATTTTGGGAAATGTTGTTTTGATGTTATTATAACCCCACAATCGGGCCACTTCTTCCATCAGGTCCTCCGGGCGGCTGACGTCGACCCGGAAAGACGGTGCTAAAACGATAAGCGTGTCTTCATCTTTGATTTCAACATTAAATTCAACGGATTGAAGATAATTGCTGATTTGTGTCTGGTTCAGGCTGGTTCCGAGGTGTTGATTGGTCTTGTCCATGCTTAACGATATCGCATTTGCTGTTGATGGCAAGGGATGTTCGTCGATGATGCCGTCAATTAAATGACCCTTTCCGATTTCAGCAATGAGCTGGGCTGCGCGATTTAAAGCCGTAAGGGTGCCATCAGGATCCACACCGCGCTCAAACCGGTGCGTTGCGTCCGTATTTAAAGTAAGATGTTTTGCCGTCTTTCGGATAGATATGGGGTTGAAATACGCACTTTCGAGCAATACCTGTGTGGTGGTTTTTTCAATTTCAGAATTCATACCGCCCATGACACCGCCGACGGCCACCGGTTTTTCACCATCGCAGATCATCAGTGTGGTGTCTCTGAGAAGGCGTTCTTTGCCGTCAAGGGTTGTAAAGCTTTCTTTGTCATGCGCCGTACGAACAACAATACGGTTTTCAGCCAGTCGGTCAAAATCAAATGCATGCAGCGGCTGACCCTGTTCCAACATAACAAAATTGGTAATATCCACAATGTTGTTGATCGGCTTTAACCCGATGGATAACAGTCGGTCCTGGAGCCAGAAAGGGGAAGGGCCCACGGTGATATCCGTTATTAATCGGGCGGTATATCTGGGACACAAATCCGTATTGTTAATGGTCACGGAAGTAAGATCCGTAATCTGCCCGGATGCTTTGGGCAGTCTTATTTCAGGCAGGCTGACCGGCTGGTCAACCATTGTTGCCACTTCTCTGGCAATGCCAATAAAACTCAGGCAGTCTGGCCGGTTGGGGGTTAAATCGATTTCAAGTACGGTGTCTGAAAGATTTAAAGCCGTGTTTAAGGAAATGCCTTCTTCCAGTTCATCGGAAAGAGTCATTAATCCGGACGTATCCAGCCCCAGTTCAAGTTCAGTTTCGCTGCACAACATGCCTGCAGAAGCTTCACCGCGGATGGTACTTTTTTTAACCGCAAGGCCATTTGGAAGGACGGCGCCGGGCAGGGCGCACGGAATCTTCATTCCTGCTTGTGCGTTCGGAGCCCCGCAAACCACGGAAATTATTTGCTTACCAATGTTGACCTGACATAAGCGCAGTTTATCTGCGTTGGGGTGTGGGGAAACCTCGATGATTTTTCCGACAACCACAGAGTCAAGAAACTGAAATCTTTCAGTAACACCTTCGACTTCCATGCCGGCCATGGTCAGTTTGTCGGCCAGTTCAGTTGCGGGGATGTCGACAGGTACGTATTGTTTTAACCAGTTGAGACTGATTTTCATTTTAAAACTGCCTTAGAAATCTGTGGTCGCTTTCAAAAAATATTCGGAGATCATTTATTCCATATTTTAACATGGCAAGGCGTTCGACGCCCATTCCGAATGCAAAACCAGAGTATCGGGTGGTGTCGTACCCGGCATTTTCAAATACTGCCGGATGAACCATTCCGCATCCCAGCACTTCAAGCCACCCGGTGTTTGAGCAGACTTTACATCCTTTTCCCCGGCACATGACACAAAGGATGTCAACTTCCGCGCTGGGTTCTGTAAACGGGAAAAAGCTTGGCCGGAACCGGAGACTGATCTGTTCATCAAATATTTCATGAACAAATGCTTCTAAGACCCCTTTTAAATCACCGAACGAAACATGCTCATCCACCAGAAGGCCTTCCACCTGATTGAACATAGGGGTGTGGGTGAGGTCGGAATCACATCGGTAAACTTTGCCGGGCGCCACAATTCTGATGGGCGGGGCATTTTGTTCCATGATATGGACCTGAATCGGGGAGGTGTGCGTTCTTAAGACAATATTGTCTGATACGTAAAATGTGTCCTGCATATCCCTTGCCGGGTGATTTTTGGGGATATTCAGGGCTTCAAAATTATAGTAATCAGTCTCTATTTCAGGGCCTTCAGCAATATCAAAACCCATTCTTGAAAATATGCTGCATATCTGCCGGGTAATATGGGTAATTGGGTGCAACGTTCCCTGAGATGACGGCCGGCCGGGTAACGAGACATCAATGGCGTTGAATCCGTCATCTTTGGTTTTCGCTTCAAAATCGGCTATGGCCTTTTCAAAAGCGTTTTCAAGTTCTTTTTTGGTGATATTTGCCTGTTTACCGGCTTCGGGTCGTTCATTGACAGGAAGTTGGGAAATGTTTCTTAAAAACAAAGAGACAAGCCCCTTTCGGCCAAGATATTTGACGGAAAGGGACTTGATTTGTTCGATGTCGGCAGCTTCTGCAACCGATTCAAGCGCTTCGGCTTTGATCTGTTCTATACGGTTTTCCAATTTTAGATACTCTGCGGGGTAGACGGATTCGCGTCAGTCGTATTTGTTGGCTTCGCAAAAAGTCTAATTGCTATCTTAGCTTTGGGTTGCACGGCATTCTTCGTTTCTTCATAGTACACTAAGTACGAATCATCACTCAGCATTTGCGCGCCTTAAATTTCAACTTTTTTCTTTGCCATCGTTAATTAATAGCCGCTGCTTTTGCTGTCAGTTGAGAGAACGCGCCCGGGTCGGACACTGCCAACTCTGCTAAAATTTTTCGATCAATCTCAATTTCAGCCTGGTTTAAACCATGAATGAATTTACTGTATGAAATGTTATTCATGCGTGCACCGGCATTGATTCTGGTGATCCACAATTTGCGAAAATCGCGCTTGCGCGCTTTTCGGTCGCGGTAGGCATACATGAGCGCCTTGTCAACCGCATCTGCGGCGGTCCGGTATAATTTACTCCGGCCGGCGACAAAGCCCTTGGCCAGTTTTAATACTTTTTTCCTGCGTCTTCTTGCTTTAAATCCTCGTTTTATTCGCATTGTCCATCTCCTTAGATGTCTATATATTACCCGTTCGGAAGCAGGCGTCTGATTTCTTTCATGTTGCTGCTGTCTGCAACCTGTGCCTGCCGCAATGACCGTTTCCGTTTCCGGGATTTTTTGGTCAGAATATGACTTGCATGAGATTTTGAAAATTTATATTTACCGGTTCCGGTTTTCCGGAATCGTTTTGCTGCGGCTCTGTTTGTTTTAATTTTTGGCATAACCATACTCCTTTGACATTGAATTGTAATCAAGGGGTGCCCAAATAATATATAAATATATTTATCCTGGGAATTTTATGCATGAATTATATATTATGCATAAGGGGTGCGTTTTTTCCCTCAAAAAAATCCATTTTTCAATTTGTTGGGTCAATTGTTGATTCGGTATTAAGCAAAATTTTTTATCCAGATCAACTCTTTTTATTTATTTGTTTAAAATATATTAAAAATACAAAACATATATGGCGCGGACGGCTGTATCCGCGCCATTTTTGTATTTATTTTTTTTATAAAATGTCGGTTTGACTAATCTGCTGAAGCGTATCTCGTATCGGAGATGTTTATATCAACAAAAAAATATCCTGATTTGTGTTACGGTCAATTCAGATAAATTTATTTGGGAGCCAGAATCATATGCATGATACGGCCTTCCATTCTGGAACTCTGTTCGACCACTGCATATTCTTTTGTGGCTTCAGCAATTTTGGTAAGCAGTTCCCGGCCTTTCTGGGTGAGGGTAATCTCACGCCCCCTGAAGACAACCGTTACTTTTACTTTGTTTTTTTTCCCAATAAATTTTTCAATACGGCCGATTTTAATTTCCAGATCATGCGTGTCCGTCTTGGGGCGGACTTTGATCTCCTTGATCTGGAAAGTGGTCTGCTTTTTCTTGGCCTCCTGCAATTTTTTTGTCTGCTCGTATTTAAAGCGGCCGTAATCCATTATTTTGCAGACAGGAGGGTCTGCATTTGGTGAAATTTCAACAAGATCCATTCCGGCTTCATCTGCTATAGCAAGTGCTTCAAGAACAGATATGATCCCGAGCTGATTGCCGTCCGGGTCAATTACCCGAGCTTCTCTGGCTCTGATGTCCCTGTTGATTCTGGTCTGATTGCCGCTTTGTCTTTGCTTAGCTATTCTTGCACCTCTTGATTTTTTGTTAAAAAAGTATAAACCGATTTACAATCATTTTTGATTGCTGTATATTTTTATATCTCTTAAATATATCAATATTTATAAAATACACAAGCAAAAGTAACTATTTTAATAATGTTGATAATTATCACTGAGAGATTTTAAATCTCAATAAAAAATAATCTACTATCATGGGATCAATCGCAATACAATATTAAAATTAATAAAAATAATATTTTATTACTATAAAGCTGTTTTACAGGAACTTGTTATGGAATCTGGGGAAATTATTGAACTGGCTGATGATGAACCGTTTTGTTTTGATTGTCACAGTCAGGTGGCGTGTTTTAATGAATGCTGTCGGGATCTGAATCAATTTTTGACACCGTATGATATTGTTCGTCTGAAAAAACATTTTAAACTAACCTCTTATGATTTTTTGAAACAATATACAACACAGCATATAGGGCCTCAAACAGGTCTTCCGGTCATTACCATTACCCCGACCGACCGGTTTGAGCGTATTTGTCCGTTTGTTACTCCTGTCGGGTGCCGCGTTTATGCAAACAGGCCCTCATCCTGTCGCATGTATCCGGTGATTCGGGTTTTAAGCCAATCTCGGGAAGATGGAAAAAAGGAAATCCGATATGCCTTGTTAAGGGAGGGGCATTGTCGCGGATTTGATCAGAAACGGCAAATAACTGTCCGGAAATGGATGGCGGATCAGGGCTTGACACCGTATAATAAAGCCAATGATCTGATGATGGATATTATCAGTCTGAAAAATAAATTTATGCCGGGTCCCTTGAAAGGCCGGGCCCAACACCTTTTCTATACAATGTGTTATGATATTGATCGTCTCAAAGAAGGAGAGGGGGTCGCAGAGCTGGAACATATTGAAATTCCGGATGCCATAAAAAATGATGATGAAAAACTGCTCCGGTGGAGTATGGACTATGTGAAACAATATTTTTTGATACATGGATCGAAGTGATGTGTCGAATATTTATACAAAAGATAAGGATAGTGATATGGAACTGAATAATAAGGTGGCACTGGTTTTGGGCGGCATTAAAGGCATTGGAAAGGCCATTGGGCTTGCTTTGATCAGCCAGAGCGTCAGGGTTGTTTTGACATACTATGATTGGGAGGAATCCCTTGAAGAAATGAAGCAGGCTTTTGCCGATACCGGAAAAGACCACCTGATAATTAAGGTGAATCTTCGAAATACCGATGAAATCCAAGGGGCCATTTCACAGACCATTGATCGTTTTGGGCAACTGGATATTTTAATCAATAATATTGAACGGGGCGGCTGGCCGGTGGTGCATGGTGCGTATACTCAGCAGCAGTGGGATCTTGAAATGGAAACAACGCTTCGGGCCAAAAAATGGGTATTTGAGGCAGTGCTGCCATGGCTGCAGAAGTCAGATGATGCCTGCGTGATTAATTTTTCGTCCATTGCCGGTATTGTTGGACGGTCCGGGCCGGCCAGTTATGTTTTTAATGAGGGGTATTCGTTGGCAAGCCGGGGGGTGTCACTTTTAACAGAAACCTGGGCACGGATCGGCGCTCCAAAAATTCGTGTGAATGAGATTATGCTGGGTTTTTTTGAAACCCGGCATGCGGAAAAGACAAGAGGGTGGGGGCTGCTGACCGATGAACAAAAACTGGCATTGGTGAATCATACATTGTTAAAACGGACCGGGAAGATCAAAGATGTGGTGCAGGCGGTTTCTTTTATTTTAAATGATGCGTCGTTTATGACCGGGAGTGTGATTCGTTTGGATGGGGGGTATTGTCTTGGGGGGGATCTTGTGGCACCTATGCCGGAAGGCTTGGAGTAGCTGGCGATGGCTTCTCAAAAAGCCCAATTTCTATTTTAGCTTTGGGTTGCATTAAATTCTTTGTCACTGCGGAGTAGCAAGCTACACCTCATTCCTCAGAATTAATGCGCCTTGCCAAATTTTAAGATTGGTGAACTTTTTTCTTTGCCATCCGGATCTGACTTGTTTTTTGGCAAAGTGTGAATTTTAAAAAAATGTTGATTTGACGGCTGGGCCTGATAAAGATATTTGTTTGCAAAATAAACCTGAATTTTAAGAAATTGGTATCAAGATGAAAAATAGATAATTAAGGAGTACCGTTTTAATGGATCCGAAAGATAATAATAACAAAGCCAATATTCCGCCGATGCAGTTGGATGAGAACAGCCGGTTTAAATTTAAGTGTCACAAGGACGTGCCCTGCTTTACTCAGTGCTGCCGGGGAATTAGCATCATGCTGACGCCGTATGACATTGTCAGGCTGAAAAACCGGATGCAGATTTCGTCAGAAGAATTTCTGGCAATTTACACAAAACCTGAATTGCTTGAAAAGACTGATTTGCCGGTTGTGACATTGAAACTGCTGGATGATGAACAGGAATCCTGCCCGTTTGTGAAAAAAGAAGGGTGTATGATATATGAGGATCGTCCGACAACCTGCCGGTATTATCCGCTGGGCGTCGCTTCGCTGAGTTATAAAGAGCAGGAGAAAGACGGGTTTTATATTATGATTAATGAGCCGCACTGCAAGGGGTTTGAGGAAGACCGGGAATGGACCGTCAAAGAATGGCGTAAAGACCAGGGGGTTGATATTCATGATGAGATCAATGCAGAATGGACGGAGCTGCTTGTCAGGAAGCGATCTATTCCCAAAAATGTTCGTCTGACGGAGAAAACAAAAAATATGTTTTTTACGGCAAGCTATGATATCGACCGGTTTAAGCGGTTTGTTTTTGAAAGTTCTTTTCTGACTCTTTATGACATTGATCCCAAAGTCGTTGAGGAAATCAAAAAAGATGAAATCGCACTTCTGAGCTTCTCTTTTAAATGGCTCAAATGGCTGTTGTTCAAGGAAGG
>CAZQLG010000033.1:0-14824 GCA_964594105.1 uncultured Desulfococcus sp.
AAGGTACCGATAAGCAATATTGGTATAAATATGTACCCAGTCTTCGCAAACTTGACTGATTGTAAGCAATCTTGGTTCAAACCAATCGGTGGAATAGCCCTGTCTTTTTAGGCCTTTCTTGCGTTTGCCACGTTTTGAACGTCGTTCGCGTATACGTCCGCCATCAACACAGATCAAAATTTTGATGCCTGGTTTCCGCCAAACGGCATCACCATTACATTCGATTCTGACATTTTTAGCCAACCCGGCAAATCGTAAAGTAATATTTTGCAGAAGATGCTCATTCATACTTATTCCAAGACCCCGCAAAGCATTGGAGGCGACTTCGAAAAAAGGACAGAGAACAGCCATAGACACGCAAGGTTCAATCAGCGCCGGACTTATTCGTTTTATGATCCCAAGTAACTCCAGGCCAAGATGTCGCAGGACTCCTTTTTGTCTTTTCGGTGATCTGCCGCGTTTTTTCTTTGGCTTCGCCCGAGAGAAAACAGGAGACCAAATTGTCCATTGTCGTCCGGATTTCAATCGAACAGTTATTTTTCGATATTCGATAAAACGACAGGCGCATTGAACACCCCATTGTTTCAAGATCTTCAGAAAAACTACATCGGACAGAAGTAAATTGAGATTGGAGATAACTTCACGCTCCGCCATCTCCTGATATTTTTCATATACATTTTGCTCGTATTCCGCAAAAGATTCTGTACCCAAAACTGAATTTATTGCATTATCTACGGTCACGACCTGAATCCTCTCGAAGTTGTGACCTGCGCTGAACTATTCTCACTTATGCAAGCAGTAACTTGCGGAAATCACGCCGTAAAGGGTAGACTAAAATATCTTTGACCGACACCTTGAGTTTGTTGTTACGATCCTGGCGGCTTCGCCTTTTTGTTCTGCCAATCTTGAGCCAGTTTGCGGCCTTGTAGTAGGTTCCAATGTAACGCGTTGTGTCAACGAATGTCTCTGCCATGGCTATATCAGTTCCATAACGCAGCTTCCAGTCCCGGGGTAGACGGCGCACACAAGCTCCGAGAGCGTGACTGGCGAGATGAGGAACCTTAACCCAGTCCAAAATCAAAAAACGTGTATTGTTGCAAATCAAACCGAGATTTCGCTCACGAACATCCGCCGACCAGCCGATCCACCGATCACGAACTTCAACCTTCCAGACGGCGACTCCAAAAAGCAAACAACCAAGAAAACGTTCATTGCGCCCAAGAATCATGTATTTCATATTCTGCCCGACAGGGCGTCCATAACTGAGGTAGTGATATTCCTTAACGAGATAATTGAAGGCTTTCCCGTATTTCACACATTTGCCGACATTTACAATTTTCACATGCTTGATGTCCGACAACAAGCATGATACCGGGCTTCGGTCAACCTTTACGGATTCAATTATTGGAAGCCGGCCAGGGCTCGGACACTGGCGAGGAGGAAGCTTTATTAAGGTACGAAACTCAAGTTTGCGGAGAAGTTCACGACAGGCCATGTCTTTAATCTGGCCGTCGGGGCGCTGCCAATTCCAACGCATACACAGTTCACGGGATAAACGAGATCGATTCCATAACGGATGATTGCGAAGAAGCATCCGTATCTCATTTACCTCCGCTTCTGTCACAAAGCGCCCCTATATTTTTATTGGCCAGTCCATGGCCTTGCATATTATACATGTAGCTGCCTTGAGTTCAGCTATTTCTTCAAATTTGATACATTTTTTGTTTTATAACTTTTTTGTATTGCACCGATCGACGTAAGGTTTTGCCGTCAATCGGAACTATTTTACTTTTTGAAGTTTTAAAAACAAATTTAACCCAGTTTAAAAAACATTTTTCTAATTCCTCTGTAGACACAGCAATAAAAAACCGTCTGAATGTGTGATGTGTTGGAATCCCACACGGTAATTCTAAAAATTGTTGCGCCGCTCGATTTTCATTTTAGTGAAGAGCTGGCCCGACAAATTATTGCGCTTTCAAAAGATATCTTCGTCGTTGCAATCAAGATCGGTGCTCCGGTCATGACCATGCTGCTGATGATCAGTGTCGGGTTTGGCTTGATTGCCAGAACCGTTCCTCAAATCAATATACTGATTGCCGGATTCCCCATTAAGATAGGCATGGGGCTTGTCGGGATCGGATTGTTGCTCCCTGTTTTTGTCCGGATGATGGGGAGCATCTTTGTAAAGTTTGGCGAAAACCTGAATTTGCTGCTTCATCTGATGTGAAATTTTTTTGACGCAACCGTCAATAGATAGTCAACAATATGGAAGATCTCCTGCTGTTTCAAGGCGCGCAAGGCAAAAAAGTTATAAAAAATTAACCATGTATCTTTTGGCATTTTTAATGCCGAAAACGGTTGATTAATTTTGTCCACCCAAAACAAATCGTTATTATATAAAATATGGCGGAACAGAACAAAGATCAGGAAAGAACCGAGCAGGCTACGCCCAAAAAACGGGAAGATGCCCGGGAAAAGGGGCAGGTGGCCAAAAGCCATGAGGCTGCATCGGCAAGCGTTCTGCTGGCCGGTTTGATAATTTTCTGGTTTGGCTCACAAGGTGCACTCAAGCAGATAGAAGCGCTGGTAAGATGGCTCTTCACCGAATCAGGTCATTTTAACGTGAACACTATGACGATCCAGCACCTCCTGGCGGGCCTCATTTATAAAATATCCATCCTTATTTTGCCCCTTTTTTTAAGGGTATTCTTTATGGCATTTATCGTTAATTACCTGCAGGTGGGATTTGTGCTGTCCGCCGAGGCGGTCAAGCCGAAATTGTCTAAGATAGACCCTATCAAGGGATTGCAGAAACGGGTATCCATCCGTGCCCTGGTGGAACTGGTGAAGAACATATTTAAAATTTCCATAGTCGGCTTTGTGGTTTATATAACGGTGAAAGGGGAAAGCGGTTATCTGATGCCATTGTCGGCCCAGAGCGTGGGAGGGATATTAATCTATATTGCCGGGGTTGCCTTTAAACTTGTTCTCAGAGTTTGTCTGGTGCTGATTGTTCTAGCGGTGATCGACTATATTTATCAACAGTGGGAGTTCGAGAAAAGCCTTAAAATGACTAAGCAGGAAATAAAGGACGAGGCCAAGCAAACGGAAGGGGATCCCCTTATAAAGGCCAGAATCAAGCGACTCCAGAGAGAGGCCGCCATGAAAAGAATGATGGCAAGTGTTCCGCAGGCGGATGTGGTTATCACCAACCCCACCCACCTTGCTGTGGCACTTAAATATAACCAGACCAGCATGGCCGTACCAAAAGTGGTAGCCAAAGGGGTGGATATCATAGCTGAAAATATAAAAGCAATTGCCAAAGAAAATAATGTCCCGATTATAAACAACAAGCCTTTGGCACGAGTATTGTATAAACTGGTAAATGTGGATGAGGTCATACCCGCACAATTATATCGGGCTGTTGCCGAAGTGCTGGCATTTGTTTACAATCTGAAGATGAAAAATAAAAATTAAGGAAAGCGAATAAATAATGGCGGACGCTTACGTTGAAACGGGCAGTGGGATGGATCTTTTTAAAGATAGCAATACCGTAATGGCTGCAGGCATAGCCGGTATCTTGCTGATTATGATGATCCCGACGCCTTCTTTTGTTCTCGATATTTTGCTTTCTTTCAGTATTACTTTATCCCTGATCATACTGCTGGTTTCCGTCTATGTATCCACTCCCCTTGACTTTTCCGTATTCCCGTCCATTCTTTTAATTACCACGCTGCTGCGATTGTCCCTTAATGTGGCTTCCACCCGGCTTATCCTTCTTCACGGAAACGAGGGTACCACGGCCGCAGGCCAGGTAATCAAGGCATTTGGCGCTTTTGTTGTCGGCGGCAATTATGTGGTTGGATTAATCGTCTTCCTGGTTCTCGTCCTGATTAATTTTATTGTGATCACCAAAGGGTCTACAAGGATCGCGGAAGTTGCAGCCAGATTTACGCTGGACGCGATGCCTGGAAAGCAGATGGCCATCGATGCCGATCTTAATGCCGGGCTGATTACCGATGCGGAGGCAAGGAAAAGACGGGACGCAATCGGGCAGGAATTAAATTTTTACGGCGCCATGGATGGGGCCAGCAAATTTGTCAGGGGCGATGCGATAGCCGGAATTATTATTACCCTGATAAATATTCTGGGCGGTCTGGTTGTCGGCGTACTGCAACAGGGCCTGTCGCTGACGGATGCCGCCGTGTTTATCAAAGCTATATTATTATCTGATTTCCATCGGAATCTCAAAAAAAAGCGCCCGTGCCTTACTCGGGTTCTTATCAAAATACGAAAATCAAACGAATTTCCGCCTTTATCGGTACGGCCGGCGAAGGGAAAACAACAACGCTGGCAAAAAGGGCGGCCAGCTGTGTATTCGAGGAAAAACTCAATGTGGGCATCATCTCGATGGATACCTATCGAATCGGCGCGGCGGAACAATTAAAAACATACGCGGATATTATGGATACCCCCATGGAACTTGCCTCTAAAAAAGAAACATTCAAGCAAAGCCTGAATCGGTTTGCGGACAGGGCCGTTATACTGGTGGATACCGCCGGGAGAAGTCGCAACAACGCAAAATATTTATTGGAACTTAAGGCATTATTTGATTCGGAACTTCCGGTAGAAACAAATTTGGTCTTGAGTATGACATCGAGCGTTGAGAACATCATTGATACGGCTACTAAATTTGATATTACCAATTATAACAATATGATATTTACAAAGCTGGATGACTCAAAAAATTATGGCTCAATTTACAATGTTATCGAACAGGTGGGCAAACCCGTATCCTACATCGCCAATGGGCAGAATGTTCCCCACGATTTGATGAAAATGGATCCTGCAGGGCTTGCCAGGCTGATCGTTGGAAACAGGGTGAATTGATTAAAAGGAGGGTGTTGCAGTGGACCAGGCCGGGATATTAAGAAAAATAAAAAACGGGCACGTGTTTCCTGAAACCATGCCTCAAAAATCCAATGGCAATACTCGGGTCATTGCGGTTACCAGCGGCAAAGGAGGCGTCGGGAAAACAAATATAACAGCAAATTTTGCCTATCTTCTTTCGAAAATGGGGAAAAAAATTTTATTGCTTGATGCGGATACCGGATTGGCTAATATTGATGTAATCCTGGGCATTACACCAAAGTATAACCTGTCCCATGTCCTCAGCGGCAAAAAAACACTAGCAGAGGCTGTGGTGCAGGGGCCCGGAGGGATTAAAATTCTGCCTGCGCCATCAGGAATGCGTGGAATGGCCGAGTTGTCAAAAGGGCAGAAATTTACCCTGCTGGAAGAGATGGACGGGCTGGATGAAGATTTTGATTATATACTGATCGACACCGCTACCGGAATTACCGAAAACGTCCTGTACTTTAATATGGTGGCCGGAGAAATCATCGTGGTTGTGACGCCCGAACCGACTTCCTTGACCGATGCTTACGCTTTAATCAAAATACTCTATCGGGATTATGGCGTAAAACGGTTTATGCTGGTTGTCAACATGGTCAGGGATTCAGATGAGGCGATAGGGGTATTCAGGCAATTGAGCAATGCAACAAATCATTTTCTTGATCTGCTCATCTCGTATACTGGGTATATCCTTCAGGACCAGAATATTTCAAAAGCGGTGTGTCGACAACGGTTGCTGACAGAAACCCAATCCGGTTCAAAAGCAAGCAGGTGCATGTCCAAAATAGTAGCTGATCTGTGCCGGTGCCCCCCGCAAAATTATGATGACGGGACCATTAAATTTTTTAACAGGTTCCGGCATTGAAAAAAAACTTGACAGGCAGGACCGTAAGGCATTGATATTGAAATATGTGCCTCTTGTCAAAAATATTGTCGAACGGATGGTCATGCGGTTCCCCGGAAACGTGGAGACGGATGATTTGATTAATACCGGTATAATGGGGCTGATGGCGGTCCTTGAAAAATTTGATGAAACCAGGAATGTAAATTTGGTACATATGCGGGTTTCAGGATTCGGGGAGCCGTATTGGACGAAGTGAGATCAAGAGATGTTGTACCTATATCGGTGAGAAGCAAAGAGACAAACACAGCCATAATGGCGGTATGTTTGTGCCTTGCCGTTCTGACATGTGAAAAAGCTGACGCAGGTGAATTAGATGACCTTTCGGGCTTAGAGGGCCTGGCAGAGAGGGCGTCTTGGAGAGTAAATTATGCCTCTTTTAATAATTTTATTGTAATTCAGCGCTATGGCCTCATCCGTCAGACAGGGGAGCTGCTGTTGACCGATTTTTGATCTTACTTAAAATTTGTTTGTAATTTTGAGTTTGTTTGAGTTTCGGGATTTGGGACCTGTACTGTAATAAGGGAGGAAAAACTTATGTCCTTTCAGCACGGCAGGGCAGAACACAAAGGGCAATTTTATAAAGAACTTGAAAAAGAATTCGACAAAACCTTAAGAGCACTTGTCACCGGTATAATTCACGATTTTGCCAATCCCCTGAGTGGTATTTTAGGTCGGTCTGAGTTTTTGGAGAAACGTGTGGTAGATATTGTTGAACGTATTGAGGATAAATATGATTCAATAGATAGCGACACACTGGAAGGCTATAAAAAAATAATTTATGATGTCGAGTTACTTGTAAAAGCCGGCGACCTTCTCCAGGAGATGTTTACGAATGTAACCGACAAATTAAACGCATTAAACGATACGAAATGGCAGGAGATTAATTTATCAGAGCTTATAGCGGCCGAAACCGCATTTCTTCAATTTTATCCTGCGTTTAAGCGCAATATTAAACAAAAGCTTGTATTGGACAAACAAATTCCGGTGGTAACAGGGATAAAAACTGAATATTCCCTTGCGTTTTCAGCGTTGATACGACACGCTCTGAATGCCGTACAACACTGCAAAATCAAAGAACTCATTATATCTACCGGGCATGACGATTCACATGTATGGGTTAAAATCAAAGATTCCGGTACTTCTTTTACCCAAATCCCGATAACGGGAATATCCGAAAATTTTAATTTTGAAAACTATCCTGACGAGGCCAAGGGCCTTTTTAATGCCGTATCGCTCCTGGAAAAATACGGTGCCCTGTTTCAAATTTCAAATGCATCGGGGTTTAATGTTGTTTCGATACGAATCCCCTGGTCGGAGGTTGAAGTCGCAAAATTAAAGGAATAACGGACTGTCTGATGAATGGGAGGAAAGGATATGCTCAGATTACTTGATGTGCAGCAAATATTGTTGCACTCCAATAATACAGAACGTATTCAACAGGCCTATATGAATTCTCCTGAAAATCAGCGGCGGCATTTTGAATCTGAATTGGTTAAAGAGAGGAGAGAGCTGAGGGAAAAGACCAAAGACCTTGAAGCCTCCGGTCGACTTAAAATCAGAGAAGAAAAAAAACACGATCACCGAAAAAAAAACGGCATCGAGGCTCAAGACCCTGCACCAAAAAATTTAAACCGGGGGAAAAATACAAAGCTGTTATAAAAATGGCCCGGCAGGGCATGAGCAGTAACGAGATTGCTGATGCGCTGACCTTGACCATAGGGGAAATACGCCTTCTTTTAGACCTTCATCGGGAAAAAAATGAAAAATATAGTATCTTGCAAGGCGCCGCTTAGAAAGGGTGAAAAGGTTACGGTAAGGGTGGCGCAATTACACCCAAAGGTACTCCTCCGCATAGTCCAGAGTGAAATACCCCGGGCTTCCAGGTTGATGAATCATTTGCGTTTTTTTCGATCCAACCCCGGGATGCTTTCGGCGTTTTTCATGGAAGCAAGCACCAGATTCAACTCTGATAATTTGAGCGAACTTGACGCCTTTATCGGCAAGGAAGATATCCGGCATATACAGGATATGGTAAAGTCGCTGATATTTTCCCGGGAGAGTGTAAAAACCCCCTTTTTTTTAGAGGTTTTATTCATAAATTTGGTTACCTGTTCGAGCAGGAACTGGGTGAGGCCTTGAAAAATGGACCAGGGCGGGCCTTATCAGTTGAAAATGCAGGGCAAAATCTAAAAGCTCTATTTCTCAAGTTATCTGACAGTTTTCAGACACAATCCGTCGGTAAAAATTTTCCTGTACCGGAGAAACTATCCGCATTTCTCCGCGCTGCTTTAACCGCCATTGAGGCCCATCAGGGGATTAACTACCTGCTTCAGGAACAGGAAGGAAAATATATGTTTCAAATCCCGCTCCTGTTTCCCGAAAATATGGGCATGGCTGAGATATTGTAAAATTTAATAAACGGGAGACAACAGGCAACGGCCGCCGAAAAAAGCAAAGCGTTTTGATTTGCTTGGATATGGATGCTATGGGGCGTATTGTGATTGAGACTGTCATTAAAAAAAATAAAATGGGCTGCACATTTAAATGCAAGGATCAAAATGTTGCCGAAAGGATTATCCAACTGGCACAGCAGCAAAATGTACCGATAAAAAAAGATCCCGGGTTGGCGCAAATTTTAAGCCAGCTGGATATTGATAATCGGATTCCTCCTGAACTTTATAAGGCGGTTGCTGAAATACTGGCCTTTGTTTACTCACTCAACGAG
Source organism: uncultured Desulfococcus sp. (assembly GCA_964594105.1). GTDB lineage: Bacteria > Desulfobacterota > Desulfobacteria > Desulfobacterales > Desulfosalsimonadaceae > SURF-3. The sequence goes on from CAZQLG010000033.1 coordinate 8,544, forward strand.
CAATTCCGGGCCGGAATTGAAAAACCTGGATCCGAATCAGCTACCAGGCCCGATGCATCGGCGTTTAAGATATAAAATTATTTTTGTGCAAGCCCTTACCTTGCTACAATCGATTTGGCCAAGACAGAGAATTAGGAAAATTATGATAAAAGACGCTTCTGTAAAAAAAATGACCGAAAAATCCATCGCATCCTTGGACCAACTGGCTGAAGAGGTTGAAAAACGGACTCGGGCCGAAAGGATATTGCATAAAAATGAGGAACAATTCCGGTCCATTGTTGAAAATTTTATCAGTGGAATATTTATTGCCGATGGTGACGGTAGAATTATTTATTTAAATGGAAAAGCATGCGAAATATTCGGATATTCCCGCGATGAAATGATTGGCCGGAATTTTCAGGAATATTTTACCGAAGAGGGCAAACAAAGTACCGCACACCTTCATAATAGGCGATTGACCGGAAAAAATTCGGAACAGCCCCAATCGTTTAATATCGTCACTAAAAATGATAAAAAGAGATGCGTGGAAGCCAGCGCAACCATGATCAATGCTGCAGAAGAGAAACAGCAGACCATTGTTCAGGTACTTGATATTACAGATAAAAAACAGCTTACAGACCACCTCCAGCAGGTTCAGAAGATACAAGCGATTTCAGACATGGCCGGCGGAATCGCCCATCAGTTTAATAATGCCCTCTCGGGAATTGTTGGAAACGTTGATTTAATTGAGATGGTTTTTGCCGGTAACCGGAAGCTGGCCGGCTATACAAAAAAGATAAAAGAGTGCTCACAGCGCATGACGCAACTGACCAGCCAATTGCTGGCCTATGCCCGGTCCGAAAAATATCAGCCTGAAAAGTTATTTTTACGCGACTTGATCCGTGATACATTGCCATTAATCAAACATGCGATCAACCCCGCCATCAAGATAGAAATGGATTGGCCTACCAACAATGTCTATATCAATGGCGATATGGCACAAATTCAAATGGTGCTGATGGCCGTTCTCGCCAACGCATCAGAGGCCATTGAAGACAAGGGACATATTCAGATAACCTTGATACATGAAATCATAACCGATGCGGCCATCATAAGGTTACCCGATTTAAAACCCGGCGATTATCTCAGACTATCTGTCCGGGATAACGGTAAGGGCATGAACGAAGAGGCCCGAAAACGGATATTTGACCCATTTTTTACAACACGATTTATAGGGCGCGGCCTTGGGATGGCTGCAGTCTACGGCATAATTAAAAATCATGCCGGCGGCATTACCGTTGAATCAGAACCGGGTCAGGGGACAACTGTCAAAATCTACCTGCCTACCATACCGGCCTTTCCGAAAAATTGAAAAAGTGTAAACTACTTTCGACTTGTTATGAAGAATACCAAATATTTTTATAAACACGTCAGATTTTTCTTGAGTTAATGACATTGATATCCAAACTCCAAATTTCAAATAGTCTGGAATTATCTGCTATTGGATCCTTGAGATTTATTTGCGCTTTATGAATCAATTATTGCAATCTGATTCTTATTGTTCGTCCGGGTCCCAAAGCCTGAATCCGACTCAGTCCCCTGGCAACGGATGCCAATATAATTTGAATATTTTTAAATTTTGCTTCAAACCCTATCTGTTTTGTGATAGGTAATTCATAATTTTTATAATTCTACTCATACAATCGCATATGGTCGCGGAATACGTTTATTAATGACTTTTAAAGAATTCATCACTTTTGAGTTACTATGGAAAAGTATAGTATACTGATTGCGGAAGACGATGACCTTTGCAGAATCAACATGGTGGAACTGTTGTCCGAAAATGGTTACGAGGTTGAAGCCGTTAAGAATGGGCGGGATGCCATGGCTATTTTGGAGGAAAACCATTACGACCTGGTGATAACAGACCGAAAAATGCCGTACTATGACGGCATGGAGTTGCTTAAAGTAATTAAGCAACAGTATCCGGAAAGTATCGTAGTGATGGTGACGGGTTATGCGACAATCACAACTTCTGTTGAAGCCATAAAGCTTGGCGCTTTTGATTATATCAGCAAACCTTTAAAAAATGATCTTATTAAAGCAGTGGTTAAAAAGGCGCTGGCCCATGCCAGGCGCCAGAAAGAAAAATTCATCCCCAATAACCGGATAAAACAAAAATATCATTTTGGCGAAATGATTGGTTGCAGCGACAGCATGGAACGGATTTACGAAAAAATAAAAAAAGTCGCTGCATCCGACAGTACCGTCGCCGTCTATGGTGAAAGTGGCACCGGTAAGGAACTGGTCGCCAGAGCCCTGCACGCCAACAGCGGCCGGCGGGACGGCCCGCTTATTACAGTCAATTGCGGGGCGATTCCTGAAGACCTTCTTGAAAGCGAACTGTTCGGCCATGAAAAAGGTGCTTTTACCGGGGCGATGCACAGCCGAATCGGACGCTTTGAGCTGGCCCACGGGGGAACCATTTTTCTTGATGAAATCGGTGATATGAGTCCCGCCCTACAGGTGAAGGTATTGAGGGTGATACAGGAAAGGCAATTTGAACGAATTGGCGGTATGAAAAGCATTAAAGTGGACGTAAGGATTATTACCGCAACCAACCAGAACCTGGAAAAAGCCGTGGAGAAAAAAAAATTCCGCGAGGATCTGTTTTATCGCATCAATGTAATTCCGATCCATCTGCCGCCCCTCAGAAACAGACAGTCCGACATACCGCTGCTGACCAACCATTTTTTCAGAATATTCAATAATAATATAAAAGGCATTATGCCCGAAGCCCTTGATTGCCTGACCGAATATTACTGGCCTGGCAATGTACGGGAGTTACAGAACCTGATTGAAATGCTTACCGTTATGAAAGAATCCGGGTATATAGAGCTACAGGATTTACCCGAAAAAATAAAACGGGGCACTAAGAAAATCGATGACTTCAGCATTGATATTCCGGATGAGGGCATCGGCTTGAATAAAACAATAAGTCAGTTTGAAAAAAAATTACTCAGCAAGGCCCTGCAAAAATCTGGAAATGTTAAAAGCAAGGCCGCCAAATTACTGAATTTAAACAGAACAACTTTTGTAGAAAAATTAAAGAGGTATCAAATTCAGTAAACTTAAACTGATTTCAGGAAAAAGGGAGACATTTATTTTTATAATTTATTCGCTATCTTTAGACAATAATCTGTCAAAGCGTCGATTATTTGACGTTTTTTCTCTGATTGAGCATACATTCCGCACCCTTTTTTATGATTGTTTAAGCATTTTTTTTATCACTTTTCGGGTTTCCAAAACAAGTACTCTACATCCTACGGTACTGTAAATACTTTGAGTGTGACCCCCATAGCTTGCAAATACTCGCGTTGGAAATCTTTTAATGGCCTTGCCAATTAACGATTTTTGCCCATGGTTATTACCATTATTGCGGCAAACTTGGTTGTCATCATAAAAAACGTCGGTTTCTTTGTCGGTCGCCGTTCCCAGCCGGTTAATATACAGTCGTTTACTTCCACATACTGGCGCATGGAACGCTCCATTAAACGCCAAAGCAAAAGGAAGATTAGAAGAATAAGACCAAGCACTTCGATTCTTTCAGCCTTTTTGAGAAAAATGCTGTTTACAACTGCCGAATCTTTCAGAAAACTGAAGTTCTTCTCAATGCCGATCTGACTCTTGTATAGTTTTAGAAGATCAGGCGCCGGCCACTCATCCTGCTGCCCGATCAGATTGGTGATCAGAACAAAACAGCCGGCCTGAAGCCTTAATGGATCTACTTTTTCGGGTACTTCAATAATTTTGGCCGTTAACTGATACTCATAACGCAAAACCGTTCACGGTTTATTTTGTGCAGGTCTTCCGCGGCCATACTTGGGTATTTTTTCGATGTCGGCAATTATCCGGTGATAGCCCCCGGTTGCTGTGTGGATTAGTTTTTCAGATGCCGCCTGAGCGTCGGCACGGCAAAAAAAGACGGTATCTGTCACCTGTTTGCAGACCTTTTCAAGCTGGTTGCGATCCTTTTTTAACAGGCGATCAATTCTTTTGTGGCGCCGTTTGTCGTGGGCACTGGAATGCACAACGATGGCCCGATATGTTTTACCGTATAATTCAACAGTACTGTCGTAAGCTTTATAGCGTGCCGTCGGTCGTTTGGGACGGCTATATTCTTCGGCCAAAGGGCCTATGTTAATCCAGTCATCGACGGCTACCGCTTGACGAATCACCCGGCCGCATTCGTTATAGGTGGCCGGCAGGCGTTATAAAAACTTGGTTTTATCGTTTTTTTCCAGATTATCTTTGGTAACAAAGACGGCATCGGCAACATAAACATAGGCCCCCGGGGCAAGGCCGTGTCACGCCATATGTTTTGAAATATCAGTTAGTAATTCGTTGTTAAGCGTCTTATCTGAGGCGTTGCCGTCCCGGGTAGCGCCGAAGATAGGAATGTTGCTGTCAACACACAGCATGGATATCAAAAATTGTTTAAGATCCGGCCGTTTGGCTTTGCTATTTGAAACGGCGGATCGGCCAGATCGTAGTCACCATATACGCTGACTAAGGTTGTATCAAAATGAACGCGACGGGCATCAACGTCGAACACGGAAATGGCATTTTGGGCAAGTTGGGAAAATATTTTCAAAGTTCCTGTTTCAAAAATCTTGTCCATTGCCCGGCCCAGATTTGTATCGCAAAAGCAATCCAGCTCAATGGCCGATCCCAGTAGCAGTTCGGTATCTTTTTCTTAAAAGAATTCCGCTAACCTGTAAAGGGGCGTTCTCCCGGAAAGGGTATCGAGAACCATGGCCAAAATCGCCATGCCCGGTAACAGATCCATCTGGCTGTCAACCAAGTGGTTTATGGTTTCTACTAGGTTGATGCGGCTGGCATATTGCTTGACAATGGGCAAATGCCTGGCATCGGTGAATGTCATCTGCTCGGTGTTAAGTTTTTCCATTATACCCCCAGATGTCTTGGAGTTGACGTTTGAGGGTAGTGTATCAGTAAGTATCTGAAATGTCTGGATATTTTTATCTCATGTTATATCAATATATTACGAGTAATTATCTGCTTGATTTAACTGCCTTTTAAATTGGTCCGAAATTATTGTTTTAGGGTGCGGAATGTACGTTATAGGACTTGATTCTGCTTTTTTAGAGAATGTTACGGTGGCCTGCAAGTGATTGTAATGTGGAAATCATGTAGATGCTTCTTGAATCAACAACATATCTCCAAGATATTTGTTCAAAATTTTATGGTTATCTTCCAATGTGATTTTTCGGGGCAGGATTTCTATTGCACGTTCTGTGGCCGCATCAATCAGTTCTGCCCTGAATTCAGCTTCAGCCTGCATAATATAATTTTCTATCTTACGCCGGGCCGTCTCCATCATAAACCGGCATTGCTGTTCGCCATCTTTAATAATCAGGTGCTTTTTCTTTTCACCTTGCGCCACGATTTTTTCTTTAAGTTTCGCAAGGTGAATATCGCTTTCATCAAGGGCTTTAAGTGCTTGTTCAGCCTTGCTGGTTATTTTATTCTTTTCTTCCTCTATCCGACTGATTTCTTTAGAAATTTCCAGCTTCTGTCCTTCAAGAAATTCCATTATGGGGGTTTTCCCGAATTTAAATGCCAGGAAAGCAAGAATCAAAAAATTGACCCACATCATGACAAGGTCATATATCGGCCGCCAGTCCGCGGCTGCTGTTTCAGCCGCAGAGGCATCACCACAGGAGATAAAAACAGACAACAAAATCGCGGGCAGCAAATATGGACTGTATGCCATTCGATTATTATCGTTCATAGAATCAGCCTCCGTTCCAGCACTTTTTCCATAATACTTACCGCCAGAATTTTTGACTCATTATCCAGTTTTTTTCTGGCTTCTGCGAGTTGGACAGCGGATTCAATACGGGCTTTGGATTGTAAATCGATGATCTCGGCCCTGACTGCTGAAAACATTTGTGCAGATTCCCGTGTTCCCTGTTCCCTGGCTTTTTTACTCAAGTCAAAGGCTTCGGTTCGGACCGCAGTTTCTTTTTCCCTGATTTGATCCGTCACACCGTCAAGTGATTTTCCCGCGGCGGCAATGTCCAGATTTATCTTTTCTACATGATTTTCTCTTTCCATAATGATTCGTCTCAGCGGGCGAAACATGATACGGTTGATAATGAAAAGAAAAATCAGAAAAGAGATCAATTGAACAACAAGCGTCTCGTTAATACTGATCAATGCAATATTACTGATAATCTGCATGAATTAATTTTCAACCTGTTTTTTATTTTCAGCCA
>CAZQLG010000034.1:0-14733 GCA_964594105.1 uncultured Desulfococcus sp.
CTTCCGCTTTGAACTTCGTATGCGGCGTAATGGATCCCGGTGCCGCAACTACCTGACCGCGTTCCACATCTTCACGCTTGGTGCCACGAAGCAGCAAACCCACATTATCGCCAGCCTGACCGGAATCAAGCAGTTTCCGAAACATTTCAACGCCCGTACATACGGTGGTCACGGTTTCGCGGATTCCCACGATCTCAACCTTTTCACTCACCTTGACCTCACCACGCTCGATTCGGCCGGTAACAACCGTTCCACGACCGGAAATCGAAAATACATCTTCCACCGGCATCAAAAACGGCTTGTCAATTTCACGTTTCGGCTCCGGTATATAACTGTCCACCGCATCCAGCAGTTCAAATATGCATTTGGCCGCCGGGTCGTCTAGGGAATCACATTCCAGCGCTTTTAATGCGCTGCCCTGAATAATCGGAGTGTCATCCCCCGGAAACTCATACAAATCCAGCAGTTCCCGAAGTTCCATATCCACCAGCTCAATCAGTTCCTCATCATCCACCATGTCGCATTTGTTTAAAAACACAACAATCTTGGGAACACCCACCTGACGTGCCAGTAATATATGCTCTCGGGTCTGAGGCATGGGACCGTCATCTGCACCGACGACCAAAATCGCGCCGTCCATCTGAGCCGCACCCGTGATCATATTCTTGATATAATCCGCATGACCCGGACAATCCACATGCGCATAATGACGTGTCGCTGTCTCATATTCCACGTGGGCGGTGGCGATTGTTATTCCGCGGGCCTTTTCTTCCGGCGCCTTATCAATCTGATCAAACGGAATAAAATCTGCCATTCCTCTTAATCCGCTCAACTTGGTTATCGCTGCCGTCAATGTCGTCTTTCCATGGTCAATATGGCCAATTGTTCCTACATTTACGTGCGGTTTGGTCCGCTCAAATTTCTTCTTAGACATTTTCCCATCCTCCCGGTCAAAAGGGACTGAATCATTTATTCAAGGCCCTGTCAACAATGAGCCTGTATTTTCAATTTCTTTTTTTTATGCAATATCCGTAAATTGAAGTATTTTGCCCATCCGATGAACAGGATGGGCAAATAAAACATTCTAAACACTCCAATCAAATAATCGTTATAAAACAGCTTGGCAAGGGATCAAAAGCTTACCACCGGTAATGTGCAAACGCCTTGTTGGCTTCTGCCATCTTATGCGTATCGTCACGTTTTTTAATCGCACCGCCCCGCTCTTCAGCAGCATCCATGAGTTCTCCGGCAAGCTTTTTAGACATGCTCTTTTCAGAGCGCTTGGATGCAAAACTTAAAATCCAGCGAATGGTCAAAGCCACTTTACGTGCCGGTATAATTTCTGTGGGAACCTGATACGTTGACCCGCCGACCCGCCTGGACTTAACTTCCACCTTGGGCTTGACGTTATTAAACGCCTTCTCTAATATCGTCAACGGCGGCTCATTGGTTCTCTTTTCAACAATATCAAACGCATCATATATTATAGAGAGCGCGATACTCTTCTTCCCGTCTTTCATGATACAATTTACAAACCGGGAAACCAATTCACTGTTATATTTAGAATCCGGCAAAACTTTTCTTACTGGGACTTCCCTACGTCTTGGCATCGACTACACCATATCCTTGACTCAATATTATTTTTTTCAAATAACCCAAAATTACTTGGGACGTTTGGCTCCGTATTTTGACCTTCCCTGCCTTCGGTCGGAAACACCAAGGGTATCAAGTACTCCTCTAACCACATGATATCGGACACCCGGTAAATCTTTTACACGGCCACCACGAACCAGAACAACCGAGTGCTCCTGTAAATTATGCCCGATCCCGGGGATATATGCAGAAATCTCCGTACCGGTTGTCAACCGGACGCGTGCAACTTTACGCAAAGCGGAATTCGGCTTTTTCGGTGTTGCCGTATAGACACGCACACAAACCCCACGTTTTTGGGGTGATCCCTGAAGCGCTCTGGCGCTTTTCTTTTTCACAATCCGTTTTCGACCTTTTCGGACCAGCTGATTAATTGTCGGCATCGTTCTCAACCCTTAAAAATCAATTTTCATTATGAATTAAAAAAGTATAATTTTTAGCTTTAAACGAACTCCATGTCAAGCATTTTATCATCATGCACGGCATTTTCTGTACCAGCCAAAATTATAATCTCATACCCGATATATTCTCATTCGCATATCATCGATTAATCGCTCATCAACCTTCAACATCAATCTCCGGTAAACGATATTCATCCCTTCCAGTTCCAGCGGGAATCAGACGGCCCATGATAACATTCTCCTTTAACCCATTTAAGGAGTCATAAGCACCTGAAATACTCGCATCCGTCAATACCTTGGTGGTTTCCTGAAAGGATGCTGCTGAAATAAAACTATCCGTTGACAGCGAGGCTTTTGTAATACCCAAAATCAACGGTTCACCAGTCGCCGGCTGTCCGCCTTTTTCAATAATCTCCCGGTTAATGGCTTCAAATCTGTTTTTATCCACCTGCTCTTCCGGAATAAATTCAGAATCCCCGATGGTTTTGATCTTTACCCGCCGCATCATCTGGCGAATAATAATTTCAATATGCTTATCATTAATTCGCACGCCCTGGAGACGATATACCTCCTGGACACCATTTAACAGGTACCGTGCCAGCGCAATATCCCCTTTGATGTTTAAAATATCCTGGGGATTGGGACTGCCACCGGTCAGCTGTTCACCCGCCTTCACGTAGTCACCGTCATAAACACCGATATGCCTTCCGCGCGGAATCAGATACTCTTTTTTCTCACCCGCATCCACCGGGGTAATCGTTACTTTCTGTTTTCCCTTGGTCGCTATTTTACCGATGCTAACATACCCGTCAATTTCGGTTAACACAGCGGTTTCTTTTGGTTTTCTAACCTCAAAAAGTTCCGCGACCCTGGGCAGACCACCAGTAATATCCTTGGTTTTGGTCGTTTCCCTGGGCAGTTTACCAATAATATCGCCCGCCGACACATAATCATTTTCTTCAACCATTAAAATGGTGTCCACCGGCAATGAATACCGGGCAGTACCTGATCCAGGGAGTACCAGCGTTTTTCCATCCTCGTCCTTGATAGATATCCGCGGCCGGGCAGCTTCCAGGGCCTTGGTATCGACAACTGTCAGGCTTGATTTTCCGGTCACCGGATCGACTTTTTCCTTAAGCCCCTTACCAATCACGAGGTCCCCGAACTTCACTTTACCGGAAACCGCTGTAATAATCGGCGTTGAAAAAGCATCCCACGAAGCCAGTAGATCCCCCTGGACCACACTATCCCCATCTTTTACCATGACTTCAGCGCCGTAAATAATGGGAAACCGTTCCAGTTCTCGACCGGAATCTGAAACAATGGAAAATTCGCCACCGCGACGGTTCATAACAATTGTTCGTTTTCCCGTATTTTCAACGATATTCAGGGAACCAAATTTTACCGTACCCGTCATACGGGCCCGGATATCCGCCTGTTCAACCCGACGACTGGCCGTACCACCAATGTGAAACGTTCTCATGGTCAACTGGGTGCCTGGTTCACCAATAGATTGTGCCGCCATGATACCGACCGGCTGGCCGATTTCAACCGGCCCTCCATGGGCCAGATCCCGGCCGTAACACTTCGCACAAACCCCAATTTTTGTCGAACACGTTAAAACGGAACGGATTTTGACACTCGTCACACCCGCCTGATCAATCTTCCGGACCCCTGCTTCATCGATTTCTTCACCGGCTTTGATCAAAACGACGTCTGTAAACGGATCCAGTACATCCTCTAAGGTAATCCGGCCCAATATCCTTTCAGATAACGGCTGAATCACTTCACCGCCTTCCAACAGGGCTTCCACTGTAATCCCCAGGCGGGTACCGCAGTCCGGCTCAGCTGCCGAGCAATCCTGGGCAACATCTGCCAGGCGCCGCGTCAGGTAACCGGAGTTGGCTGTTTTCAACGCCGTATCGGCAAGCCCCTTACGCGCGCCATGGGTGGAAATAAAATACTGCAACACGGAAAGACCTTCCCGGAAATTAGCCGTGATCGGCGTCTCAATAATTTCTCCAGAAGGTTTTGCCATCAAACCGCGCATTCCGGCAAGCTGACGCATCTGATCCTTACTGCCTCTTGCACCGGAATCCGCCATCATAAAAATCGGATTGATTGTGTCGCCGGTTTCACCGCTCTTTTTCTTAAGCCGGATATCGACTTCCTCGGAAGACGGCTCCTCAGCGTCAGGTATATAGGGTTTTTCCATTGCCTCCATCATTGCATTGGCAATGTCATCCGTGGCCTTCGCCCAGATATCAACGACTTTATTATATTTTTCACCCTGTGTAATCAACCCTTCCATATGCTGATTGGTAATATCTGAAACATTTTTTTCAGCGGTATTTAAAATATCTTCTTTGGTTTCCGGAATAATCATTGCATCAATTGAAATGGACAAACCACCGGCGGTGGAATGTTTATATCCGATATTTTTGAGTTGATCTGAAAGGATAACCGTTGCTTTGGGGCCTTTATGCCGATACGTATAGTCAACCAGTTCACGCAGGCCTTTTTTGTTTAAGACCTTGTTCACCATATCAAAGGGAATTTCCTGACGAACTTCAATTACTTCAAAAATATGATATTTTCCACCGGAAGGAATCATACCGGTAAGATCACCCTGATTCAGCGAATAAACCCCATCGGCAACCGTGTCATCCACCTGAAAAATTTCCTGGAATTCATCTTTTTCAAGCAGACCGATATTCCCGTCATATGTTTTATCATACGCCTCGGAATAGTTTTGAACCAGGTCCACAAATGGACTGCCGCCGTCAAGTTGTTTAACAATCTTCTTTGCGGTATCTTCAGCGGAAACCATAATATGCCGCAGTATAAAACTTTCGCCTTTTGGAATGACTTCCCACAGGAGTATTCGCCCGACACTGGTATCAAAAATTTTCCCATTCAAACGGACCTTCACCTTGGCATGCATATCCACGGCACCGGCATCATAAGCCGCACGAACTTCCTCCGAATTGGAAAAAACCATCCCTTCGCCCTGGGCTCCCGGGAGTCCCTGAGTCATATAATATATCCCAAGAACAATATCCTGGGTGGGAATAATAATCGGCTCACCGCTTGCCGGTGAAAGAATATTATTAGATGCAAGCATTAATACCCGTGCCTCAATCTGAGCTTCCAGTGAAAGCGGGACATGAACCGCCATCTGGTCACCGTCAAAATCCGCATTAAATGCCGTACAAACCAACGGATGAAGTTGAATGGCCTTGCCTTCAATCAGAACCGGCTCAAAGGCTTGGATTCCCAGCCGATGAAGGGTCGGCGCACGGTTTAACAAGATGGGATATTCTTTTACCACTTCATCCAGGGTATCCCAGACTTCCGGGCTTTTCATTTCAACCCATTTTTTCGCGCTTTTTACGTTGGTTACAATTCCTTTTTTCTCAAGCCGGTGATAAATAAACGGTTTGAAGAGTTCCAGTGCCATGAGTTTGGGCAAACCGCACTGGTGAAGACGAAGATTCGGACCGATGGTAATAACGCTACGACCAGAATAATCAACCCGTTTTCCCAGCAAATTCTGACGGAAACGCCCCTGTTTCCCTTTTAACGTTTCGCTCAACGATTTTAACGGCCGCTTGTTAGACCCGGTAACTACCCGGCCCTGCCGACCATTATCGATTAACACATCAACGGCTTCCTGAAGCATCCGTTTTTCATTGCGGACAATAATATCCGGTGCTTTTAAATCCATCAGCCGTTTCAATCGATTATTTCTATTAATCACCCGACGATACAGATCATTTAAATCAGAGGTGGCAAATCGACCGCCCTCGAGGGGCACCAGCGGACGGAGCTCCGGCGGCAGGACGGGGATAACTTCCAGCACCATCCATGTAGGATCAAGGCCTGATTGACGAAACGCATCCACCACTTTTAATCGTTTGGCGAATTTTTTTCGCTTGGCTTCAGAACCGGTATTTTGTATCTCTACCCGGAGTTCATTGTATAATTTTTCAATATCCAATTCACCGAGTAACTCCCGGACGGCTTCGGCCCCGATCCCTGCCTTGAATTTCGGTCCATACAATTCGATGGCTTCCCGGTATTTGTCCTCGGAAAGCATCTGCATTTTTGTTAGACCGGTCTCTTTGGGATCTATGACAATATAATTGTCAAAATAAATAACCTTCTCAAGCGCCTTAAGTGTCAGGTCCAGCAAATTCCCGATCTTACTCGGCAGGCTTTTTAAAAACCAGATATGCGTCACCGGTGTTGCCAGATCAATGTGCGCCATACGTTCACGGCGGACTTTAGATTGTATAACTTCAACACCGCATTTTTCACAAATCACGCCACGGTGTTTCATCCGTTTATACTTGCCGCAGTTGCATTCATAGTCTTTTGTGGGACCAAATATTTTGGCACAAAAAAGACCATCCCGTTCGGGTTTAAAAGTTCGATAGTTGATGGTCTCAGGTTTTTTAATTTCCCCGTGCGACCAGCTGCGGATCAATTCCGGAGACGCCAGGGCAATTTTTACACCAGTATAAAGCCTTGGGTTTACAGGCTTTATAAAAAAATCATAGAGAGTTTCCAAGATGATCTCCTTACTCTTTATTCTCAAGAAGGGTTACATCTAAACCTAAACTCTGTAACTCTTTAGTGAGTACCCGGAAAGATTCCGGAAGTCCGGGTTCAAATACATTCTGACCTTTAACAATCTTTTCATACATTCGCGTTCTTCCGGCCATATCATCCGACTTAACCGTTAGAAACTCCTGAAGGGCATGGGCGGCACCGTATGCTTCCATGGCCCAGACTTCCATTTCACCCAGGCGCTGACCGCCAAACTGCGCTTTCCCGCCAAGGGGCTGCTGGGTTACCAGCGAATAGGGGCCGATGGATCGTGCATGCAATTTATCATCCACCAAATGATGAAGTTTCAGCATATACATGGTGCCCACTGTCACTTTTCCATCAAACGGTTTCCCGGTGCGACCGTCAAACAAGGTAATCTGCCCTGTCCGGCTCAATCCGGCCTCGGTCAAAAGGCCCTTGATTTCTTCTTCTTTTGCACCGTCAAAAACAGGTGTATTCATATGAACGCCGTCTATATATTCTTTGGCAAACTGAACCAACGCGTCATCGGACATTTTGTTTATCATCGATTTATTGACAGATTCAGAAAAAATCGTTTTAAACTTCTTTCTTAATTCCTTATTTTTTTCAGTTTCCAGCAATTCGTTAATCTGATCCCCCAAGCCCTTAGCCGCCGCGCCCAAGTGAATTTCAAGAATCTGCCCGACGTTCATTCGGGAGGGAACGCCAAGTGGATTCAATACCATATCCACAGTACGACCGTCATGAAAATACGGAAGGTCTTCTTCCGGCAAAATTCTTGATACCACCCCTTTATTCCCATGCCGCCCGGCCATCTTATCGCCCACAGACAATGTCCGTTTCGTGGCAACATAAATTTTAATCATTTTGATAACGCCCGGCGGCAGGTCATCGCCTTTTTCATAAGTACTGGCTAAATTTTCAAAATTCCGACGCGTCAAATCAGATTTTTCCCTGTAAAGAGATATCAATTGATGAAAATTTTCATTAACTTTTTCATCTTTTAATTCAAGTGCTTCCAGCTTTGAAAGGGATACTTTTTCAAAATGTTGGGCATCAATTTTTGTATTTTTGGGGATCAGGATTTTCTTTCCGTCACTCAGATCCGCCGTACATTGCTGATCAACGATTAATGATACGATTGCATTTTTAGCCATTTCCCTGATGATGGCCAGTTCATCATCCCGGTCCTTTTTTAAAAGAGCAATTTCATCGTCTTCAATGATCCGGGAACGATCATCCTTTTCAACACCTCGGCGTGAAAAAACTTTGGCATCAATGACAATACCGCTACCCCCCGGAGGCACACGCAAAGATGTATCTTTAACCTCACCGGCTTTTTCACCAAAGATTGCTCGCAGTAATTTTTCTTCCGGCGACAACTGGGTTTCGCCTTTGGGTGTGACCTTTCCAACCAGTATGTCACCAGGACCAACTTCTGCCCCCAGGCGGATAATGCCACATTCATCAAGATCTTTTAATGCTTCTTCACCCACATTCGGGATATCCCGGGTAATTTCCTCTTTGCCTAGTTTTGTGTCACGGGCAAGGACTTCAAATTCTTCAATATGAACGGATGTAAAGACATTTTCCTTCACCAAACGCTCACTGACGAGAATGGAGTCCTCAAAATTATATCCTCCCCAGGGCATAAACGCTACAGTGACGTTTTTACCCAGAGCGAGTTCCCCTTTCTCCGTCGCCGGACCGTCGGCAATAACCTCACCGGCTTTGACCAAATCACCTCTTTTGATAATGGGCCGGTGATTAAAGCAGGTATTCTGGTTGGACCGTATAAACTTTGATAAATTGTAGATCGTAACATCTTTTTCAGACGGATCATTGGACGCTTCGTGCTGTAGAACAATACGGGACGCGTCAACATCCACAACCGTGCCGTCCTTTCGGGCAACAATCGTAACGCCGGAATCCCTTGCAACGACCCCTTCAATTCCGGTGCCGACCAAAGGAGATCGGCTGTCCAGTAGCGGGACTGCCTGGCGCATCATATTCGATCCCATCAACGCCCGGTTTGCATCATCATTTTCAAGAAAAGGAATCAAGGATGCCGAAGCACTCACGAGCTGATTGGGTGAAATATCCATCAATTCGATTTTTTCACGTTCGACGCGCATGAATTCACCGGCGACCCTGGAAATAACTCCGGGATTAATGTATTCATTCTTTTCATTGACCGGCGCATTGGCCTGGGCAATGGGATGTTCCTGCTCTTCAAACGCACTGAGCATCTTTATGTCTTTGGTTAACGTCGCATTTTCAACCACCCGGTAAGGGGTTTCAATAAATCCGAATTCATTAACCCGGGCAAATGTACACAGAGAAACGATCAATCCAATATTCGGTCCTTCAGGGGTCTCAATCGGACAAATTCGGCCATAATGAGATGGATGAACATCCCGAACTTCAAATCCGGCACGGTCTCGAGTCAAACCGCCAGGTCCCAGAGCACTCAATCGCCGTTTATGCGTGGTTTCCGACAACGGATTGGTTTGATCTAAAAACTGGGAGAGCTGACTGGTGCCGAAAAACTCTTTGACCACGGCTGAAACAGGCTTGGGGTTGACCAGATCATTCGGCATTAAGGCGTCGACTTCCTGCATACTCATCCGTTCCTTAATAGCGCGTTCCATCCGGACCAAACCGATTCGGTACTGATTTTCAAGCAGTTCTCCCACCGCCCGGACCCTTCTGTTTCCCAAATGGTCGATGTCATCCACCGCGCCCTGCGTATCACGCAACTCAACCAATGTTTTGGCGGTCAGCAGGATATCTTCTTTTCGTAACGTTCTGACATCAATGGGGGTATTGGTCTTGAGCCGGTGATTAATTTTCAGACGGCCCACCCCGGAGAGATCATAGTATGCGTTTCTGAAAAAAAGATGATCAACAAATTCCTGGGCAACTTCCGGCGTCGCCGGGTTCCCGGGCCGAAGCCGTCGGTAAATATCAATCAATGCCTCTTCTTTGGTAGAGACTTTGTCCATAAGCAAGGTTTTCTGAACCGCATTACTTGCATACGGACCTTCCATGACCAGCAGGTCAAACGCATCTGCCCCGGAGGTCGTCAGATCTTTCAACAAATCTTCATCAATCGTGACATTCGATTTGACTATCAATTCAGATGTTTTGGGATGAATCACATCAGTGGCAAATACACGACCGTATAGCTCATCCTTTGAAAGCGGAATCTGTTCAACGCCTGCGGCCTGCAATTCTTTGATCGCCCGCTTGGTAAATATTCGGCCTTTTTTAACCACCACTTTGCCGGTATCCGGATTGACAATATCCTTTCCCGGTCGCTGGCCTTTTAAAAATTCAGGGTTCAGTTCCCTAAAAAAATGTTTTTTCTTAAGTGTAATTTTTTCACGACTGTAAAAGTACGACAAAATATCATCATCTTTATAGCCGATCGCTTTAAATAAAAGGGTAATCGGAAATTTACGCCGGCGGTCAATCCTGATATTAACAATATCCTTGGGATCAATTTCCATATCAATCCATGAACCGCGGACAGGAATAACTCTGGCGGTATAAATAATTTTACCGCTGGAATGGGTTTTACCCTTATCATGATCAAAGAAAACACCTGAGGATCGATGAAGCTGGCTGACAACCGCACGCTCTGTCCCGTTAATAATAAAAGTTCCCTTTTCAGTCATCAACGGAATGGTGCCGAAATAAATTTCCTGTTCCTTAATATCACGAATATTGGAAACACCGGTGCCTTTGTCGACATCATAAACGACAAGCCTGACCCGGATTCTCACAGAGATATCATATGTCATCCCTCTATTAATACACTCGCCAACCGAATGCTTAATCTCAGCAAAACGATAGGATACAAATTCAAGAGATGCTGTTCCGGTAAAATCTTTAATCGGATAAACAGAGTGAAAAACAGATTGCAGACCACTATCTTTACGGTTTTCCGGAAGAACATCCATCTGTAAAAACCGGTTGTAGGAATCTCGCTGCATTCCAATTAAATCCGGAATTTCTACGATTGATTTTATATGGCCGAAATTTTTTCTTATTCGCTTATAATTCGGTGGGTTTACTGTCATAGCAACTCCAGTATTTAAAAAAAAAACAAAAACGGCAGCCCGGAACCATCCGGGTGCCGAATTTCATATTTTTTTAAAAATTATAATAATTAATTGAAATCATTATAAAAAAAATTATTTGATATCTACCTGAGCGCCCGCAGCTTCGAGTTGTTCCTTAATTTTTTCTGCATCCTCTTTAACAATACCTTCCTTGACTGGCGTGGGTACACCTTCGACAAGTGCTTTGGCTTCCTTCAGGCCCAGACCGGTGATGGCCCGGATTTCTTTAATCACCTGAATCTTTTTGTCGCCAAAAGTGGTCATAATGACATCAAACTCAGTTTGTTCTTCAGCAGCGGCTCCGGCGTCGGCGGCTGCAACTCCGGCAACGGCAACAGGTGCTGCAGCAGATACGCCAAATTTTTCTTCCATTTCCTTGACCAGTTCAGACAGTTCAAGTACTGACATATTTGCTATAAATTCAATTACATCATCTTTAGTAACATCAGCCATAATTAATTTACCTCCAAATTATATATATAAATACACTATATTTTAGTTAACTCATTAAAAAAATTTAAATTCAAAACTTTCGTTATGCAGCTTCTTTCTGATCTTTAATTGCCTGCAATACATATAAAAATCTTTCCGGTACATTGCTCAAAGCACGAACCAATGATGTCGGCACTGCATTCATGGTAGAAAGTACCTGGCTCAGCAGAACTTCACGTGAAGGCAACGCTGAAAGACTCTTTATCGCTGCAATATCCAGCAATTTACCAGACATCACGCCGACTTTTATTTCAAGCTTATCATGGTCTTTTGCAAATTCAGACAGCACTTTTGCCGGTGCGACCGGATCATCATAGCTCATGGCAATGGCCGTCGGTCCCTTAAACTGGTCTTTGACCAATGCCACATCCGTATCTTCAGATGCCCGGGCAAGCAGCGTATTTTTTACGACGCGATACTCAATATTTGATTCCGTGAGTTTTCGCCGCAATGCGTTGATCGCATCAACATCAAGCCCCTTATAGTCCGTTAGAATAACAATCTTGGACTCGGTAAACTTTTGATGAAGCGCTTCAACAAGCTGTTTTTTTTCATTCTTATTTAGCAATTTTACACCTCCTTTCTGAATCTGTAAAAACCAAAGGAAGCCACAGAAAAAAGCAAGACTGCCTCGGTAGGTCGGAAAATCCGATTATACACTGTTAAGCAGTGAACCTACGGTCTTTGACAGGTTTTTTTATTTTTTATAAGTCAATGCGTTTTCAACATTCAATGATCGACACATTCATTATTATATGGTGATTCAATATGCAGATAATTGTACAAATTCTATTTCAGTAAGTCTTTTACATAAACCGGATCAATTTTAAATCCAGGGCCCATTGTCGTTGAAACACCGATACTTCGGATATACGTCCCTTTACTCGAAGCCGGTTTGTTCCGCACCACTGAATCCAAAAATGCGATTATATTTTCAAGTATTTTTTCAGCACCAAAAGAGACTTTGCCCATGGGTACGTGTATAATTCCTGCTTTTTCAACACGGTAGTCAATCTTACCCGATTTTAATTCATTGACTGCTTTTGCAACATCAAACGTTACGGTTCCGGTTTTTGCATTGGGCATCAACCCCCTGGGACCGAGCATTTTTCCGATTTTACCAACCGTTCCCATGACATCCGGTGTTGCCACCGCTTTGTCGAAACCATACCAGCCGCCTTTAATCTTTTCAATCAAATCATCATTTCCGACAAAATCAGCGCCAGCGTCTGCTGCTTCTTTTTCCTTTTCACCTTTGGCAAAAACAAGCACCTTAACCTCTTTTCCGATCCCATTGGGCAAAATAATTGATCCACGCACCATTTGATCTGCATGTCTCGGGTCAACACCTAGCTTGACTGCGACATCAATGGTTTCATCAAATTTTACAAATGAAGATTCAACGGCTCCCGCAACGCCTTCTTCAAATGTATACCGCTTTAGTGGATCGACTTTTGATTTTGCTTCTTGAAATTTTTTCCCATGTTTCGGCATTGTATCCTATTAACTCCTTTGTCAATTAAACGACTTCAAGACCCATACTTCTCGCCGTTCCTTCGATAATCTTACAGGCATTCTCCAGGTCGTTCGCATTTAAATCCGCCTTCTTCAATGTCGCTATTTCAGCGACCTGATCCTTTGTGACCTTACCGACTTTCACTGCTTTAGGTTCACCGGATCCTTTTGCAATGCCAGCGGCCTTTTTCAACAAAACAGATGCAGGCGGCGTTTTGGTTATAAAGGAAAAAGACTTATCCTGAAAAACAGTTAAGACAACCGGTATAATCATCCCTTCTTCATTTGCTGTCCTTGCATTAAAAGTCTTGCAGAAATCCATGATATTTACACCATGCTGCCCCAGGGCAGGACCAATAGGCGGTGAAGGATTGGCCTTTCCAGCCATTACTTGAAGTTTGATCTGTGCGATCACTTTCTTTGCCATGTCAATTTTACTCCTGATATTTTTTTATTACCAGGTAAAAACCATCGATGCATTTTTTACCTGGCAGGGGCTTCGCCACCATTCTGGTGCCGGATCTCCCGAAATCTGTTAACCTTTTGAGACCTGAACAAAGTCAAGCTCTACTGGCGTCGAACGCCCAAAAATACTCACCAGAACTTTCAGCTTACCTTTTTCAGGGTTGACATCCTCAACGGTTCCGTTAAAATTAGTAAACGGTCCATCGACAACACGGATTTCATCCCCGACTTCAAAATAAAACTTCGGCTGGGGTTTCAGCTTGCCAGCCTCCATCCGTTTTAATATATATTCAGCCTCTTCATCACTAATTGCTACCGGTTTATCCCTGCCACCCAGAAATCCGGTAACTTTCGCCGTTGAATTAACCATATGCCATGTATCTTCATCAAGCGCCATATGTATCAGAATATATCCTGGATAGAACTTACGGCTGGACGTTTTTCGTTTCCCTTTAATCAGCTCGATAACCTGCTCAGTTGGTACAACAACTTCCCCGAATTTCTCAGGCTGCGACAGCGCAGCAATCCTTTCTTCAAGATTTACCTTGACCCGGGCTTCAAACCCGGAATAGACATGCAGGATATACCATTTGAGTGTCATGCGTTTTAACCTCACAAACAAATTCTAAAGAATCAACCGAATCAATCTCGACAGGCCAATATCAACTATTCCAAGAAAAAATGCGACCACAAAAACAAATACAATCACAACTGCGGTTGAACCAACCGTCTGCTTCTTGGAAGGCCAGGTCACTTTGGTTAATTCGACTTTAACTTCTCTAAAAAACTGAATCCAGCTGCCAAAATACTTGTCCGCGAGTTTCATTACAACAGACTGGTCGAAACCGGATGGTTTTTTAACAGAAAAAGCCTTTTTCTTCTTTTCTGCCCCAGATAGCGCCGCCGATAAGCCAGAACCATTTTTACCTGATTCCGAAGCCCCGGCACCAATGCTGGTACCGGCCACATCAGATACAGCACCACTATCCTTTATTTTCTTTTTTGATATAATTTTTTTCTTTTGAATACGTGCCATCAAAACTCCTAAACCGTCGAACGCGCAAAGTTAAAAATTACTGATCACAATAATAAATGGTTTCAACTTTGGGCTTTCGATAATTCTTTATGGCAGGCCAGGAGGGATTTGAACCCCCAACCCCCGGATTTGGAGTCCGACGCTCTGCCGTTAGAGCTACTGGCCTTTACCTGAAAACTTAAGCAGTCGATAGTCTCGCCTCAATTAACGAAAAAACAAGTATACGCCGCTTATTTATTTTGTCTCTTTATGCTTTGTATGCGTCTTACAAAACCGACAATACTTTTTAAATTCAAGTTTCTCCGGTTTTGTCCGTTTATTTTTAGTTGTTGAGTAATTTTTCCGTTTGCATTCAGTGCATGAGAGGGTAACATTAACTTTCACAAAAACACCCCTTACCTATTCTATAATTTCACTAACCACACCTGCACCGACGGTTCGGCCGCCTTCT
>CAZQLG010000035.1:0-14500 GCA_964594105.1 uncultured Desulfococcus sp.
GACCGTTATAAAAATCCGTTCGTGCCTTGTTCAGTTTGACAGATGCGCATCCGGAAATCAGTGCGGTGAGCAAAAAAATCAGCAAAAATACATATTTGAATTTGTGAGTAACGTAAGATGATTCCATCATTTCAAACATTTATATTTTACTCGATAACGCTTTTAATTATTTCAAACTATTACGAATAAATTAATTGGAAATACCCGGATGGCTAAGTTAAAAGTTCTATATACAAGGCGTAATGGTTTTTCAGGAATAAAATCATACATGTAGTATTTTGAGTGACTGAAAAACCATTACAACGCAGTAGATGGGACTTTTAGCGACGCCATCGTTACCAGCCGATAAACGGTGTTGACGATTCCCGAACGATTTCCGTGCTGTCGGTCCATTCGATGAGACCGGTCTGCAAATCGGTCAGTTCCAGGGTCAGGCTGTAATACTGCAAGGTTTTCTTTGTCAGGCGGAACTGCTTGGGCTGTTTTTTCTTGATGGACCGCAGGGTGCCGCTCAGCATGTATTCGGCCCCGACCTGTCGCGCCCGGGCAAGCCGGGTTTCGGCGCTGACATTTCCGCCATACTGGTAGTCGGATTCGCTTTGAATATTGTCCCGCTGGACCTTGTTGACAAACCGGGCTCTTCCGGACTGCAGGATTTCCCGGCGGATATCATCGGTAATTCCGTCTGTCTCGATATGCTCGGATGTCCGGTTGGCCACCCCATAAACAATAAGCACGGGCCGGTCATCTAATCGCGAAACCAGCGGCGGTTTGTTGAGCAGTGATGCCACAAGATCACTGACGATGGCGTTTTTATCGGAAAAATCATACCCTTCATCATAGTGGATGGCCTCGTCCGGAGAAATATCCCGGGTGGTTGCGCTGCAGCCGGTCATCATGAACAGAACAATTGCCGCAAACACCAAAAAAATACTTTTTTTAAAAAAATCCAGAAACATATGTCGCCTCCTTTTAAATCAATAAAGTGTTATTGACGCTTAAACCCTGATTAGTGAATAAAAAATTTGCACTGAATTTTTACAATAATATGAAAATTTACATAAAACCGCAAGGTATTCATTCACTTAGGCAATAAAACTTTACACCCAATATCCAACCGGGCATTTTATGATGATAATGTTTGCCTGCATAAAAATTATTTGTTATGTATAAGGGTTATTTTAACGATTCAATTATAATAGGTTCATATAATGACAAAATCATCTAATTCTGACGGCTTTGCCCATCAACTGTGGGAATTCTTTGCGTCAGTAAAGCTATCCGTGTTCATTCTGCTGTCCCTGGCCGTGACATCCATTTTCGGCACTGTCATTCCGCAAAATAAAAATCCCCTGTCGTATCACCAAAAATTCGGCGATGTCCTGTTCAAGCTATTTAAGACACTGGATATGTTTGATATGTACCATTCCTGGTGGTTCCGGTTTCTGCTCTGCCTGCTGACAATAAACATCATTGTCTGTTCAATCAACCGGCTGTCGTCAACCTGGAAAATTATTTTCCCCAAAAGGCCGTCCTTTAATATCAACCGATTCCGAAAAGCCAAAAACCGCCAACAATGGTCAGCTCAAGGCTCTGTCGAACAAGTGAAGGATCGTATTTCCCCCTGGATTTCCAAACGGTTCGGCCGATTTACGGTGGAATCTTCGGCAAACGGCTATCTCTTATTCGGGGAAAAAAACCGATGGACCCGACTGGGCGTCTATGCGGTTCATCTGAGCATCCTATTAATGGTTGCCGGCGGACTGGTGGGATCTATTTTCGGATTTGACGGGTACGTGAATATTCCCGAAGGGGCGTCGGTCGACAGTGTTCTCCTGCGAGGCAACCAGCCGGAAGTAAAGCTGAATTTTAAAATCAAATGCGATGACTTTGATCTTACCTTCTATGAAGAATCCGAAATGCCAAAAGAATACCGCTCCCGTCTGTCAATTATTAAGGACAATCAGACGGTTATTCAAAAAGACATTATCGTGAACGATCCGTTGCGGTTTGAAGGCATTAACATCTTCCAGTCCACCTACGGTAAAATGCCGGCAACGCAATTAAATGTCACATTTACCGAAAAAGCATCCGGCCTGATATATAACAAGAAGGCGACCATGACATCACCCGTTGAAATGCCGGGAAATTCAGGGACACTGATTATTGAAGAGTTCAGACCCCATTTTTCATTCAGAGGGGTCACCCTTGCAAATACCTTTTTATGCCGGATGATCCCCAGGCAAGGCGACCCGAAACATATTATTATTTCAGCGGATTTCCCCCGGTTTGACATGATGCGCCAGGGTGATTTTATCATTTCCATCTCAAACACGGATTTCAAATATTACACGGGCCTCCAGGTGACCAAAGATCCTGGTGTCCCCATCGTCTATGTGGGATTTCTATTCATGATCATCGGGTGCTATGTCACTTTTTTTATGTTTCATCAAAAAATTTGTGTTGAGATCTCAACAGACAGCGGAAAAACAGCGGTAATGGCCGCTGGCATTTCCGAAAAAAACAAACCGGGTATGAATGTCGTTATTCGAAGATTATCCAGGCAACTCCAAAAACTCACTTAGTCGATAAAAGGGACCGGTATGCCAAGTTCAGAAATATTCTCAATAATAACGTTTGTCTATGGATTGGCAACACTTCTGTACGTCTTTTCATGGATTTTCAAAAAAAACTTCCCTGGGAAAATAGCGACAGCCGTCACCATCGTTGCTGTGCTGGGGAACCTAACCGGTATTATTCTCCGGTGGATTGAATCCTATCAGATGGGGATCGGACATGCGCCGTTATCCAATCTCTATGAATCCCTGATCTTTTTTGCCATGACCATTGCATTGACCCATCTCTTTATAGAATTCAGATACAAGCTCCGCTTTATCGGCATGATCGCCAGCCCCATTCCGTTTCTGGCAATGGCCTACGCATCTTTACCCAAAGTTAATGATGCCATACAACCGCTAATCCCGGCATTACAGAGCAACTGGCTGATCACGCACGTAATGACCTGCTTTGTCGGGTACGCCGCGTTTGCCATCGCCTTTGGCGTCAGCATCATGTTTCTCCTCAAGCCTTCCGGTGACGTTCCACAGTCCGGTATTGTCAGCCGCATCCCTGCCTTTGACATTTTAGACGACCTGACCCACCAGATGGTCATGTTTGGATTTCTATTTTTATCCATCGGCATTATTACCGGAGCGGTCTGGGCCAATCAAGCCTGGGGCAGATACTGGGGTTGGGACCCGAAGGAGACCTGGTCTTTGATTACATGGCTAATTTATGCGTCCCTCCTGCACGCCCGGTTGATGAGAGACTGGAAAGGAAAAAAAATTGCCGTATTGTCATGTGTCGGGTTTATAGCCGTAATTTTTACATACTTCGGGGTCAATCTGCTCCCCGGCCTTCATAGCTATCAATAATTATATATAATTATTGATAGTTATCAATACTTTACATTTTTATTGACAAATGAGCATAGACTCGATATCCATTTTCTTTTTATATCGATACTTTTCTTTTTATATCGATACATATTTGACTAAAATTTTAAAAGATACCCGGTTTAACACGGTCTAAACGGGTATTATACGACTAACCTCTACAGATTTGACGGAGTTTACATGAGCAGCACAGACCAACATCAGACAGTTTCACCAGAGGCTACATCGGAGGCTGCCCCGGATTCGGTTCATCATGCACCGAATACAAACGACAGCCCCCCTGCAAAATCATCGGGATGGGCCATTTTTCTGTTTTTTATGATCGGCTTTGTGGGTAGCCTGCTTGCCGGCTGGATCCTGTTTCCAGAATTACTCTATTCCAAAAAGCAACAGCCCATCGACTTCAACCATGCCATTCATCTTGATCTGGTTGATGACGGCTGTGAATCCTGTCATTATTTCCGGGACGACGGCAGCTTTGCCGGAATGCCGAATCTCGACAGTTGCATCGACTGCCATGAAGAAGCACAAACCGATGATCCGGAAGAGATAAAATTCGTTGATGAATACGTAACCCCCGGAATCGAAGTTCCCTGGCTCAACCATTCCAAACAGCCGGATTGTGTTTTTTTCTCTCATTCTGCGCATGTTATGGGAGCGGATATGTCCTGCGAAAGCTGCCATGGAGACATCGGCACCTCGGAACATACCCGGGTTTATGAGGAAAACAAACTGACCGGTTACAGCAGAGACATTTGGGGGCACAGTATCTCCCGTCTGGGAAAACCGAAACCAGGTGATCCCCTGCCCATGAAAATGAATGACTG
This sequence comes from uncultured Desulfococcus sp., assembly GCA_964594105.1. Classification (GTDB taxonomy): domain Bacteria; phylum Desulfobacterota; class Desulfobacteria; order Desulfobacterales; family Desulfosalsimonadaceae; genus SURF-3. The sequence goes on from CAZQLG010000035.1 coordinate 4,283, forward strand.
CGCCAAGTGCCATGAAGAAGAGACCGGGCATAAAGGGGCATGTTTTCAATGCCACAAATAAATCTGATTAAACCGAAACAATGGTTTTAAATCGTTTTTGATATATCTACGAGGATGATTCCATGAAAATAGATCGAAGAAGTTTTCTGACATACACAACGGTAGCTGTGCTCGGCGGGGCCGCCGGATCCATGTTGACACCGGTACCATGGAAACTGATGGACGATGCAGCCATTTGGACACAAAACTGGCCGTGGACACCGGTTCCGGAAGACGGTGAAGTAACATATAAACAATCCGTTTGCACCCTTTGTCCCGGCGGCTGTGGCATCACTGTCCGCCTGGTTAACGACCGCCCGATTAAAATCGAAGGGTCAAAAGAATATCCTGTAAACAAAGGCAGCCTCTGCCCCATGGGGATTTCCGGGCTACAGTATTTATACGGCCCATCACGGGTCACGTCGCCGTTAAAAAGAGAGGGCAACCGCGGCGAGGGAAAATGGAAAAAAGTCAGCTGGGATGAAGCACTGGCAGCAGTGAGCAAAAAACTGGCCGAACTTCGGAGCAGCGGGCGTCCACAATCAGTCGCCTGTATTACCGGTTCCGACCAGGGTACCATTCCGAATTTGATCGATCGGTTTATGAGTGTATACGGATCTCCGAACTTTATTCGTTCCGCCACCGCCAATGATGCGGTTGAGCAGGCGGTTTACCTGACACAGGGCAAACTTGGAACACCGGTATTTGATATTGAAAACGCGAACTTTATTCTAAGCTTCGGCAGTGGCATTCTGGACGGTTGGGGTGCTGCCGGCCGCATGTTTAATCTTTACGGCAACGGCAAACAATCCAAAACAATCATCCAGATTGAACCCCGTCTGTCTGATACAGCGGCCATGGCAAATCAATGGTTGGGCATCAACCCCGGCACGGAAACGGCCCTGGCCTTAGGCCTGGCGAACGTCATTATCAAAAAATCTTTATATGATAAAAACTTTGTTGAGAATTTTGCCTTCGGCTTTGACGACTGGACCGATGAGAACGGCAACACCCATGAAGGGTTTGCAACAATGGTCAAAGATTTTACGCCGGATAAAGTATCCCAGATAACCGGTATTGAAAAGACTGAGATCATATCACTGGCCATGGCATTTGCACGAGCATCCAGACCCATCGCTATCAACGGCCGGGGCCAGGGCGATATGCCAGGAAGCATTGATGAAAGTCTGGCCGTGCAGTTACTCAACGCGCTGGTGGGAAATATCAATAAAACCGGTGGCATCTCCACAGTACCGGATGCCAACTATGCCAAATGGCCGGAAGTCAGTATTGATGCCATCGCTTCTAAAGGAAGGCAGCAGCCACGCATTGACGGTGCCGGCAGCGAGCAGTTTCCCAACACCCGGCATCTCTTAAACCGGTTACCGGAAATTATTAATTCCGCGCAGGGTGATTCTCCGGTTCAGGCCCTGCTGGTCACCGAGGCAAATCCCATGTATACCCTGCCGGACACGGCGGCCACAAAAAAAGCCTTTGACCAGATTCCATTTATTGTCAGTTTCTCTCCGTATATGGACGAAACCGCTGATTACGCAGATTACATTCTGCCGAACCATTCTTCCCTGGAACGTCTGCAGGATGTCCCCACGGTTGCCGGCACTTCCCGCCAGGTCATCGGACTGGCAAAACCGGTGGTACAGCCGATGTATGACACAAAACATGTGGGTGATTCATTTATTCAACTGGCGAATTCATTGGGCGGCTTTATCGCCGATGCTTTTCCCTGGCGAGACTATGAAAAATTCCTGCAAGCTACCTTAAAAGACCAATGGCGGGACTTAAAGAAAAAAGGGGTTATTGAAATTGATCACACCCTTCCGGAACCGCTGGCATTTACGTTTAACACGGTTTCCGGGAAATTTGAATTTTACCCGACGGCCCGCAACAACGCAAAACAGAAAAATCATTCAGCGCTGCCGTCATATACACCGGTCCCCATCGAAGGCGACATCCAGCGTTTTCCATTGGTGTTGGTTCCCTATGATGCGATTCGTCTGGCAAGTAACCATATTGCCAATGCGCCATTTATGACCAAAACCATCGATGATACGGTGCTCAAAAAACAAATTGGCATGATTGAGATCAATCCGAAAACCGCCCGAAAACTCGGATTAAAAGAAGATGCTACAGCCCTATTGACAACGCCCAAAGGTAAAGCAACGGTACAAATCCATTTGTATGAAGGGATCATGCCCGGTCTTATCGCAATACCCAAAGGACTCGGTCATACCGCATACAACGAATATCTGGCAAACAAAGGCACCAACTTCAATGATCTGATCGGCCCCATTGCGGATCCGGGTTCCGGTCTTGATATGGCATGGGGCATTCGGGCCAAATTAATCCGGGTATAAAAAACGAACTTTTTATACCCATAAACGCTTAAAGTCGTGTTATATTTTTGATCTAAATTCAACGACGAGGTTTTCATGAAAGAAAAAAACGATTACAAACATGCAAAAAGATACGGGATGGTCATTGATCTGGACAAGTGTACCGGCTGCGGTTCCTGCATGGTTGGCTGTTATTCGGAAAACAATGTCCCGTTTAAAGCAGATGAAACCAACAAATTAGACAGCATCAACTGGCTTCGAATATTTAAAATCACCAACGACAAACCCTATCCGGACACGGAAGTCTGTTATATACCCATGCCTTGCATGCAGTGTGATGGTGCCCATGAAGGTCATCCCCCATGTGTTTCGGTATGCCCGGCAGTGGCCACCGATTACGATTATGATACCGGTATCATCAGCCAAATTTACACCCGTTGTTTCGGCTGTCGTTACTGCATGGCCGCCTGTCCGTACCATGCGCGTAAATTTAACTGGTGGGACCCGGTCTGGCCGGCGGATATGGAAAAATATCTAAACCCAAAAGTTTCGCCCCGGATGCGTGGCGTTGTTGAAAAGTGTTCATTCTGCTTCCACCGTTACCAGATAGCCCGGGATAAAGCCTATCTTGAAAACCGCGAAGAACTCGAAGAAAATGAATACCAGACCGCCTGCGCGGAAGCCTGCCCAACCGGCGCGATCACGTTCGGCGATCTAAACAATAAGAATCACGCGGTTTATAAATTAAAAAATAGTCCCAAGGCATTCCGCCTGCTGGAACGGCTGAATACGAATCCCAAGGTTTATTATCTGACCAGTAAAAAATGGGTCCGAAAAGCCGGCGATAACTACCTGGCCCATGAAGAACCGGAAAAAATTAAAAACAAGATTAAAGAACACCATTAAACGACAATAGCAAGGAGCAATTAGATGAATGAAACACCCTTGATTCCCGCAGGTGTTAAACGATGCTCGAAATGGCAGTTTTCTCTCTGGATAGCGGCGGCAACAGCTGTCCTGCTGTGGGGCGTTTACGCCATGTTTCTGATCTGGTACAAAGGATTGAACCAGACCAATATGAATGATGCTTACGGATTCGCACTATGGATCTGGGCGGATCTGGCGGTCATCGCACTGGGCGGCGGCGCGTTTTTTTCCGGTTTTTTAACCTATATCATCGCTAAAGCCGAATTGAAAAATATTATCAACTTTGCCGTGATTATCGGGTTTATCTGCTATAGTTCCGCGTTGCTGATCCTGGCCATTGATGTCGGCCAGCCCCTTCGCGCATGGTTTATTTTCTGGCATGCCAATGTTCACTCGATGCTCACGGAAGTGGCTTTTTGCCTGTCATGTTATTTTGCCGTACTGACCATTGAATTTATTCCCCTGATCCTTGAAAATCCAAGACTGGCCAAAAAACCTTTTCTGCATCATTTAAGCCATAACATGCATGGTATTATGGCGATTTTTGCGGCCACCGGTGTTTTTCTCTCTTTCTTTCACCAGGGATCTCTCGGCGGTGTTGCCGGTGTTCTCTATGGTCGTCCGTTTGCTTTTCGGGAACATATTCTTATCTGGCCCTTTACTTTTTTCCTGTTTACCTGGTCGGCAGCCGCTTACGGTCCGTGCTTCACCATTCTGGTAACCAAAATTACCGAAAAAATCACACGGAAAAAACTGGTAAAAGACAATGTGATCCAGCTTTTTGCCAAAATTTCCGGCTGGATGATCATCACCTACATTATAGCAAAAACCATTGATACCATTTACTGGGCGTTGGTGACCGCACCGGGTATGGGATTCACCCTGATGGATTTTTACAATAACTCCACCTACCATATCGGGATGTTATTTGCTGAAATCGTGATTTGCGGGTTCATTCCGGGCCTGATTTTAATTACCAAACGCGGCCGGGAAAATTCTTTCCTGCTGATGTCTGCCATTATTCTCGGCGTCATTGGTGTGTCTCTCAACCGATGGGTGATGGTACTCCAGGTGATGGCGGTACCGGTGTTTTCATTCAATGACTGGTATACATATATGCCCAGCTGGCAGGAAGTGGCAACCACGGTTTTGCCGCTGGCTTATGGGATTATTTTGATTTCCCTGGCGCATCGTTATTTACCGGTTTTCCCACAGGAAAAAGAACTAAACCCGATCGATTAACTAAACCATCGGTCAAGGAGGACAACATATGTTTCCATTTTGTTTTGAATGGGCCTGGGACATTTCTCACCTGGTTTTTATGGGGGGATTATGGTATGCATTATCAATTATCGGTGCCGGAATGACGTTTGTGATTGTCAAATCAATATTTGACTGTTCCGGCGGGCATGATGATCAGAACCACGGCCACCATTAATTGATGCGGGGCTTTGCCTCTGTAAATTAAATCTGTTATAAAGCGCTGGCTTGTGCATTAATCGCTCAAACCAGCGTTTTTTTTATCAAAAACGAGTAACCCAATGGATGAAATAATTATCAAGGGCGGACGTCCCCTTTCCGGTGAAGTGGTTGTCGGCGGTGCCAAAAACGCAGCGCTCCCGATTCTGACCGCATCGATTCTGGCAAAAGGTAAATTTACATTTGAGAATGTCCCCGACTTAAGAGATATTGACAGTATCAAGGAACTTCTGTCCACCATGGGGGCGACGGTGGAATGTGACGGCCACACGGTCCATATCGACACCACCGGCCTGAACCTTTATGAAGCCCCCTATGAACAGGTCCGGAAAATGCGGGCGTCCATCCTGGTCCTCGGTCCGCTGCTGGCCAGGATGAAAAAGGCCAAGGTGTCATTACCCGGCGGTTGCGCCATTGGCGCCCGGCCCATTGATCTGCATTTAAGCGGGTTAGCCCTTCTGGGCGCGGATATCAAGTTAGAACACGGGTATGTCGAGGCTGTCTGCAAACAACTCAAAGGGGCTGAAATCTATTTTGACACCCCCACCGTCACCGGCACTGAGAATCTCATGATGGCAGCGGTGCTGGCAAAAGGGACGACGGTTTTGCGCAATGGGGCCCGTGAGCCGGAAATCATTGCCCTGGCCGATGTTTTAATCCAGATGGGTGCGAATATCAGCGGGGCCGGAACAGCAGTTATTACCATCAAAGGAGTAAAAAAACTCAAGCCGGTGACGGCGACCATCATTCCGGACCGAATAGAAGCCGGCACCCTGATGGTTGCCGCCGCCCTGACCGAAGGGGATGTTAAAATTAAAAACTGCGACCCCCTTCACCTGAAAGCCATTATCCACAAACTTGAAAAAGCCGGCGCTCACGTCCAGGTCTTTAAAAAATCAGTCCGTGTTATAGGCAACAAAACAATCAACAGCATTGATATTAAAACCATGCCCTATCCCGGCTTTCCCACGGATATGCAGGCCCAGTTTATGGTTCTGATGTCCGTTGCCAGCGGATTTTCCGTGATTGCGGAAAACATTTTTGAAAATCGTTTCATCCATGTCAGTGAACTTTCCCGCATGGGCGCAGACATTACTATCTCCGGCAGCCATGCCATGATCAAAGGAGTTCCCGAATTATCCGGCGCACCGGTCATGGCGACGGACTTGAGAGCCAGTGCGTCGCTGATACTTGCCGGACTGGCAGCAAAAGGGACGACGGTCGTCAGCCGGGTCTATCACCTGGACCGGGGATATGAATCTCTTGAAAAAAAACTGGCTGGCCTGGGCGCGGCCATTAAACGGGTTTCCGTAAAAAAGAAAGCCTGATGGCTTCGTAAATAGCTTTTCATGGTGACACATCACCACTGTTTGAGTGAATAACTTATCAATTATTCCAAACTATTATGATTAAGTTATTTGGGAGGAACCATACGAATGCCTGAAGTGCCCCCCTTGAATCCGGATCAGTCTCTTACCGCGCATTCTTTCCCAGAATATTCTTTAACTGCCCCCATCTATTACCGCCCACTCATCCCGCTGATCATTGCATTTATCGGGGGGCTGACCTGCGTAAATTATTTTCCTGAATTTATATGGCCGGGCTGTTTTTGTATTCTTGTATCAGCCGGTATGATTGTTTACTCAATTTGCTGCCATAAAAATGCAAAATTTTCCCCTTTATTCCTTTTTTTCAGCCTGGGATATTTTGCCTTAAGCCCATGGCTGTCTTCGTCTTTTTCTCAGGACCATATCAATTTTTATGTCAATGACCATATTCAATGGAAGATATCAGGCATCATAAAAGCCCCGCCCATGCCCCAAGACTTTCGCACGGTCTGTATTATAAACCATCTCCAGTTATCCCGGCCAAACAGTAATGAATCACCGATTGCCGTCCGAGGAAAAATCCGGGTCGTCATTTACGGGAAACCGGGACGTCCGGCCATGGGCGATCGGTTAACATTTACCAGCAAAATCAGACCATTTACAAATTTTAAGAACCCCGGCGGATTTGATTATATTAAATATATGACGTTTAAACACGTCTGGGGAAATGCGTATACTGCTTCAAAAAAACTCTTCATCCAACCTTCGGCAAATAAATTTAAAAACCAATTATCATCCGTCCGGGAAAAAACATCCGACCTCATCAATCAATCATCTGACGGCGATGCCAACGCCATATTAAAGGCCCTGATTCTGGGCAACCGCCAACAGATTTCCAAACCCCTGCGCCAGGCATTTAACCGGGCGGGGATCAGTCATCTTTTAGCCATCTCCGGACTGCATATCGGCATTGTCGCCTCTTTTGCCTTTTTCTTGTTTACATGGCTGCTTTCCCAGTTTAAGCCTTTTCTACGGCATGCCTGGACGCGAAAAGGGGCGGCAGTTTTATCCCTGCTACCGGTCGTGTTCTATGGCATCATGTCCGGCATGTCCCCTTCCACCCAGCGGGCCGTAATCATGGTGGGCGTATTTCTCTTAACCTTTCTCATTGAACGCGAGCATGATTTAATCAACACCGTGTCGGTTGCCGCACTGGTCATTTTAATCATTTCCCCGCCCGCCCTTTTTTCCATTTCATTTCAACTCTCGTTTGTAGCGGTACTGTCGATTATCTATGGAATTTCCAGAATATTCCACATCAAAGAAAGACCTGAAAATATGGCATCTCGTCTGGTGAAAACGGTGGGTACATTCATTATCGTTTCCGGTCTGGCAATCATCGGCACGGCCCCGTTGACCCTGTTTTATTTTAACCAGGTCTCATTTTCGGGAATTTTTTCCAACCTGATTTTTGTTCCCTTAATCGGATTTGCCGTTGTGCCGGTGGGCCTGTTTTCCGTTTTTATATTATTGCCGGTGAGTTCAAATGCAGCCTTTTGGGGCCTTAAAATATGTGATATCATATTAAATTTTTCTATTAAAGGGATTTACCAAATCGCCGGCCTTCCGTATGCCGCCGTAAAAACCATTACCCCGTCGATGATTGAAATGATCTGTGTCTATATTGTCCTCGGGTCTGTTTTATATCTGTTATTTCCTCTCAAACCGACCGACCAAAAGCTTGAAACGGTGCGGGGTAAAACTAATATCGCACGCTCTTCACAGCAAAAAACAGCGTTTATCATCTTCGCAATCACTTTGCTTGTACTGTCTGCTGATATTTTTTACTGGGTCCAGAAACGATGTTACAAAGATGACCTGACCGTCTCAATCGTGGATGTGGGACAGGGCAATGCCGCCCTCCTTGAAATGCCGGGCGGTCAATGCGCGCTTATTGACGGGGGCGGATACGCAACCAATGCTATTTTTGATATTGGCGAAAAGGTAATCGCACCATTTTTATGGCGCAAAAAAATTAAGACCGTTGAAACAGTCATTTTAACCCATTATGATGCAGACCACTTAAACGGACTGATTTACATTCTTAAACATTTTAATGTCCGGCAGGTTTTTGCCAACCATGATCCGGCCACGTGTTTGAAAAACAATGCGTTTATAGATGCCATTTGCCAAAAACACATCAAATACCCGGCCTATAAAAATCTTTCAAAAAAAATAGCATTAAACGGGGTGATACTGAAAATAATTTATCCGCTGGAAAACTTTGCAGACCTTGCCTCAAAAGAGGCGTGGCGGGATTCAAATAATAATTCAATGGTTGTTCAAGTCAATTTCGGAAATTATTCCATTCTTTTTCCGGGAGATATTATGAAAAAAGCAGAACAAGAACTCGTTGATTTAAATTATGACCTGCACTCTACGATCATGCTGGCTCCCCACCACGGCAGCAACAGTTCCAGTACACAAAGATTTATAGAACGGGTCAATCCCGCATATATTATTATTTCAGCCGGTTGGCAAAATCGATTCGGCTTCCCCGCGCCGGAGGTGCTGAAACGCTACGAAAAAAACAAAATAATAACATTCCGAACGGATGTAAACGGGTGTGTCTCTATCTTAAATGATGGTAAGCATCTTATTCTGGAACCGCTGAACGGGGAATAGGGTCAGGGTATTGGGATCAGGTCAAGAATGTTGACCGGACCCCGTTTTACTCACATAATCAATAATCAAGGTCTGAGCCCCAAGCATTCGGCCGACTACAATGATTGTTAACCCCCAATTATTTCATTAATTCCTTCGATTACCAGATCCAACTCCTCAGTTCGTGCCATTCCAAGTTTTTTTCTAAGGCGTTTAACCGATAAGGTACGAATTTGGCTTATTTTTATCCATGACTTTTTAGGAAGTTTTGTTTCTTCCAGCGCAAGAGTCAAAGGAAAACCTGCTTTTTGAGATTGACTTGTTATGGCGACGGCAATAACGGTCCCAGAGTTTTTATTAAATACTTCATGGCTTAAAACAAGTATCGGTCTCAGGCCGGATTGTTCGTGCCCAATGGCAGGGTTAAGATCAGCCCAAATAATATCCCCCCTTAGTATTCTGGCCATTCATCGATCTCCATGTCAAATCCTTCTTCAGACAAATCTTGTTCAAATTCAGGATTCAGTTTAGCGCACTCCCGAGCCAGCCTGCTTTTCTCAATTCGTTCAATCTTTTCCGCTACAGCTTCCTGAATGGCCCGACTGCGGTTCGGGAAAAAATGTGACTTGACCAATAAGTCTAATCGATTCAATGTGTTTTTCTCTATAGTGATTGCAATTTTTGATGTAGCCATAACTTCATCTCCGGTATTACAATATATCATACCCGGCAGGTTTTCAAGCTGTTTTTTGTAGTGGCGTTAACTTATTCTGGCGACTATGTTTAACCTTTACGCTACTTTTTCCGAGAATCAATGCAATTTGATATATTGAAAACTAAGGATTAACTGATACAAAGTGCGAAATTTATGAGAGGCCGCAATACTGTTCCGGAAATCAAGTATGGTTGGGTTTTCACCACCCCCCAAAAAATGAAAAATCCCCGTTTTTCCCATCACCCAAATGGGTCAATTTTAGGTTACCAAAACTAAAAGTTAGAGCGGCGACTTGGCGTCCGGACAAAAAAACATCGAGGCCATAATCAAAATGACCATTTGGGTATTTTTCAACACAACATCTATTGCCAATCACGATAATAAAAAAACAAGCACCGTTACGTAAAGTTATCGATAGTTCTTATCTAAAAAAAATTTGCTATACTGCCATTTTAGCAAATATTTCACGATACAACCAAAAACTGGGCTTGAAAAAGACAACGGTTTGACCTGTTTTATATCTGTTCTCGCCCAATCGTCCAGATCAGGAATGGATTATTTTTAATTTGCTATTAAAACGACAAATTGTTTATTCTAACTTTTGTGATTATAATATTTATTGTTGAATTCACAATTCAAGATGTGACACCTTTTTTCTTTCCATTGGGCCTCAATGCGAGGCGGGGAGATGGGGCAGGTTTAAGACTTATTT
>CAZQLG010000036.1:0-14464 GCA_964594105.1 uncultured Desulfococcus sp.
GCGGAGGATTTTGAGTCCTCTGCGTCTACCAATTCCACCACTCCGGCACGATTTTCATTTTTTTATTTAATGATTGCGTTAATATATCAATTTAAGTTGACTGTCAATAACCAACCGCTTTAAATGCATATTAATTGTTTCAATTAATAACTTATTGTTTTTGTCTGTTTTTTTTAGCTCACCGCAGCCCGGTTCGTCTGCCCCCAAAAAATCGGATCAGTATTTTAATAAACGTTTGCCACAATTCTGCCGTTGGATAACAAATATAGTGGATTTTAAGCGCCGGACTAAAATTTTGTTTGTCTATAATTTATTTTTTGCAAAAATTGTGTCGCTGGTGATTTTTTTAATAAACACCACAAAAATGAGATATATAGATGCAATGAAGATAATAATATCCCGGAAAATCGTGTCCATATCAATGATGTCCCCGGGATCTGTTGAGAAGCATCCGCAGCTGATATCAAGTCCTCTTGCGACATTGAGAAGAAGGGCGGCAATAAAAGAAATCATTAATAAATTATATAATATAACTGTTCCCGGCATCCAGATGCCCATGATCAGCATACCGCCGATAAGGACTTCCAGCCAGGGCAGGGTAATGGCAAATACGTTGATGAACATATCAGGAAGTAGATGATAATTATATACAACACCCGCAAATGAAGCAGTGTCCAGAATTTTGGGAATTCCGGCGGTGATAAATATCGCACCAAGGACAAACCGAATGATGATTGATATGATGTGATGGATTTTTGAAGTGTTTGATGGGGTCATAATTTTCTCTTGTCGGGATAGCATGGCGGAGCCTCTATTGTGATGTTGTTGGCAAATCAACCGGCAATTTGTTTTGATTCCAGAGTGTCCAGCCGTTCACCAGCGCCTGTACCTGTTCAAAGCCGAGATCACACAGAAAAACAGCCAGCTTACCACACAGATCGCAAGTCGCCCCATCACAGTAGGTAATGATATTTTTTTCAGGGGGAATATTTTTAATCAATTCAAAACATTTTTCTTCAGCTTGATTCCAGGGCAGGCAGAGTGCTCCCCGGATATGTCCCTGATTGTAACTCGATTCAGTCCGCGCATCGAGAAAAATAGCGTTGTTGCTGTTGAAAAGTTCGGCTGCTTCATTTATTGAAATGCTTGAAATTGATTCGGAAAAAGTGATCTTGGAAATGTTTTCACTCCATGGGTGAAACAGGGGAATGGCTTTGGCGCGGATCTGGTTGTAGCCAAGCGAGATGAAGGCTGTGATCACTAAAATTGCCAGAATTTGCCAGAGTGCTTTCATGGGTGTTGTTTTAAAATTAAATATGGTTATTTATTTGTTTATATAACCTGTTAATAAAATATAAAATAATAAAAAATATTGATGTCAAGTACCTCACAATGTATTTTGGGATCGTTTGTAATACCGATTATAAAGGAATAGACATTGAAATAACAATATCAAATATAAATATAGAAAAAGATTTAGTCAAACTGGAGAGACAAATGAACAAAGCAGGCCGAAAATTCAGACCCATATGGATCGACCACGCATCAGATGTGGTGAAAGTCATTGATCAGCGGGCGTTGCCGCATGAACAGATGGATATGTCATTAAATTCTGTGGAACAAGTGATTTTTGCCATTAAGGAGATGGTTGTGCGGGGAGCCCCGCTTATCGGCGTTACCGGTGCATATGGAATTTTTATCGCTTTAAAAAATGACAAACATAATGATGACGAAACATATATCAAAAATGCGGCGGAAAAAATTATCAATGCACGGCCCACAGCGGTCAATTTGTCCTGGGGGGTGAATCGGATGTTAACTGCCGTGCTGTCGGAAAAGAATTTTGCCCGGCGCATTGACATTGCCCGCCGGGTTGCCGGTGAAATTGCAGAGGAAGAAGTTGAAAATTCAAGAAATATTGGCCTCCATGGGGTGAAGTTGATTGAAGAAATTGCCCGAAGCAAGCCCGGTAAGCCGGTAAATATTTTAACCCATTGCAATGCCGGAAGCCTGGCCTGTATCGAGTTCGGGACCGCCACCGCCCCCATTTATGCGGCACGGGAAAAGGGAATGAATGTGCATGTCTGGGTGGATGAAACGCGGCCGCTGAATCAGGGTGCCCGGCTGACGGCATGGGAACTCGGAAAGTACGGTGTGCCGCACACGGTAATCACGGATAATGCCGGCGGCCATCTTATGCAGCACAATATGGTGGATATGGTGATTGTGGGAACGGATCGGTCCACCTATACCGGGGATGTGGCCAACAAAATCGGTACTTATTTAAAAGCCCTGGCGGCAAAAGACAACAATATTCCTTTTTATGTGGCACTTCCCTCATCCACCTTTGACTGGACCATTGCCGACGGCGTGGCGGATATCCCTATTGAGGTAAGGGATCCGGATGAGGTCCGGTACATTCCCGGAGCGCCCAAAAGCCGTGATCATCTCCTGATGCCGGAAAAGAGCCCGGCCGCCAACTATGCGTTTGATGTGACCCCGGCCCGGCTGGTCACCGCCTTTATCACCGAGCGGGGTATTTGCAAGGCAAGTGAATTGGATGTGAAACGCCTGTTTCCGGAAAAAGCTTAAATTCCGGCATGTTGATTCCCGGATAGGTGACGTCACAATAAGTTCGGGCCCTTCCCCATATTGCGACACAGTCTGGAAGGCGGGAATCCAGGTGTTTTGCCCGGATTTATTGAGATGTTGTCCGGATATATTGAAATTACTTGACTTTCATCTATTGCAGAATATAAAAAGTTGACATGTTTAATGATCTGGAAAGAAAAATAATTGCGCTGGTGCAGGGGGATATGCCGGTAGAAAAATATCCCTATCGTGTGATTGCGGAAAAAGTCGGTACGGATGAGGAAACGGTTTTATCTGTTTTAAGGGATCTTAATGCCAGGGGAATCATTCGTCGTTTCGGCGCCACCCTTCGTCACCAGAAAACCGGTTTTACGGCCAATGCCATGGTCGCATGGTGCGTTGATGAGGACCGGGTGGAAGACGTGGGACAACTGATGGCGTCCTTTGATCAGGTCTCTCACTGCTACCGGAGAAATCCGGCAAAGCACTGGCCGTATAATATATATACCATGGTGCATGCAGCTGATGAATCATCCTGCAGGGAAATTGTGGCAAGCATTTCTGAAAAAACCGCGGTCGAAAATTATGAGATTCTTTTCAGCCGGAAAGAACTGAAAAAAACGTCCATGCAGTATTTTGACGATGACCCGGATTTTTAATTATTCAACTTAAACACCTGATATGTCCATATAAATTTCTTGAAATATCGCCCACCACATATTCTTTGTGTTAATCCCTGGATCCATGATTTTGCCGCCTATGATGTCTGGGCAAAACCCATCGGGCTCCTGTCGATTGCCTCAATTCTGCGTTTGCAAGGGCTTTCGGTATCATACATTGACTGCCAGGAGCGGTTTCACCCCCAAGCCGTTAAACCACAGGACCCAATGGCCCGAAACGGCCGGGGTCCCTATGTTAAAACGCCGATCCCGAAGCCTTCAGGACTTGAATCCATCCAGAGAAATTACTCCCGTTACGGCATTTTGCCGAAATGGTTTGAGCAGGATTTAACTGACCTGCCCCGGCCGGATATGGTGCTGGTGACCTGCCTGATGACCTACTGGTATCCGGGGCTTTTTGAAACCATCCGGGCGGTTCGGTCGATTTATCCGGATGTGCCGATCGTTGTCGGCGGGATTTATGCAACCCTGTGCCATGATCATGCGGTTTTACATTCCGGGGCGGATTATGTGCTGACCGGGCCGGGGGAGACGCCGGTACTCGAGCTCATCGAAGAAATTACCGGTTTTTCAAGTGCATTGAAATTTGACCCGGAAAACCTCAATACCTATCCCTACCCGGCATTTGATCTGCAGCGCAAAATTGGTTATATCCCGCTGCTGACATCAAAAGGATGCCCGTTTTCCTGTACGTATTGCGCGTCAAATATTCTTCAGCCAAAGCGAATGCTCATGGATCCGGAGCGGGTGGTGGAAGAAATACTTTTTTGGCAGGATTTTTGCGGTGTAACGGATTTTGCCTTTTATGACGATGCCTTGCTGGTTAATTCGCAAAAACATGCGGCCCCTATGTTTAAACAGATCATTAAAACCGGCCGGACGCTGAATTTTCACACCCCCAATGCGGTTCATATTAGGGAAATAACCCCGGAAATTGCGGAATTGATGGTTGCCGCCGGGGTCAAAACACTTCGCCTGGGTCTTGAAACAGTGGCGTTTGAGGAAAGAGAAATCGACCGGAAAGTAAAAGAAACGGAATTTGTTTCTGCGGTGTCTTATCTTCTGGCTGCCGGGTTTCAAAAAGAACAGGTGGGGGCCTATCTGCTGGTGGGGCTTCCCGGTCAGAATGCGGAATCTGTTGAATTTTCAATTAAAATTGTTAAAAAGAGCGGCATTACACCGATCCTTGCGTATTATACGCCGATCCCGCATACAAAAATGTGGGCGGCGGCTGTTGCTGCCTCCCGGTATGACCTGGCCTCTGACCCGATATTTACCAATAATGCGATTATGCCCTGCCGCCAGTCTGATTTTGAATGGGATGAACTGGCAAGGCTGAAAAAACTGGTGAGGTCGTAGCCGTTTTCGAGTACCACGGGCATTCATGTGTAAATACACGAAGGGCTCTTATAAATGTGAAATTATTTTTGCGTGAGTCTTCGTTGTCAAAGCCCGGAATTGGGGTTGTTTTGGTCTGATTATAGGCATGATGCATCGATAAAAAACAGTTTTTTCAGAACCACAAAAGGTTGTATTAATTCGCCAATAAAAATATTACATAAAGTTAGCGAGAGTTTTCACTGCTGGAAAATTTTGGAATACTGTCGTTTTCAATCACATGCATCATTTTTTTTCAGATAAACGTTAAGAAACAAGCAAAGTCCCCAATTCTAGTTGAATAATGAGATAACTAGAATTAAATATCACCATACATAGAAAAATTATCCCCGAAAAAATCAGATTCATTATGGATTTTTTATTGCTAATTCAATGCATTTGAGTTATTTTCGAGATTAATTTTCGTTCATTCGTTAACGCACACCGACAATTTCTTGCCCAATAATCCGCACAATAGGGAGATTTTCACCTATGAGCCATATTCAAGCCGATATCCCTGTGATACTTCAAAAAACTACTATTTCTCTTTCCGATTTTTTGTCGACACATCTACCCCGGATTAATGAAAGCTGGTGGGAAAAACATGTGTTAAATTTTTTGTCCTTTTCTCAGCTCAGACGATTAGAGCAGGATAACACCCAATCCTTAGCCGGTTTAGATCTCGCTGCTTTATTGCGGGTGATGGACGGTAACTGGTACTGGCTTTCTTCGGAATTAAAACTTTCCCGGGAAAACCGGCATTATGTGAAGGAAATGCAGAGCGTCCGGAACCGTCATGCCCATTCAAAAGCCCAAGCATTAGCGATTGATGATCTTTATCGGGATTTGGACACGATTCAACGATTCGCCAGCATAATTCAAACGGATGCGTCCCTGATCGAGGATATCCAGAATGGGAAAAAATCATTGATAAGCCCTGATCCTGAGCCCACGCCGCCGTCGAAACCAACGGATGACAAACCAAAAACAGAATTTTCCCCCGGCCAAATGGTGACGCTCTGCTCCAATCCGGAAATTAAAGGCGCGGTGATCGGCGTTTTACCCGGCGAGCCGGAAAACCGGTATCAGGTTTTCGTTAAAAATGAAACGCACTTGTACTACGCTTCCCAGCTTCAGCCGGAAAATATTCAAAAAAAAGCAACCCCGGTGCTGAATCTTGAGGAATTTCATGCCTGTCTCACGGCCCTTCAAATCCGCTTCCCCGGACTTTTCAATCTCTATTCCCTGAATGCAGCCCGCATTGATTTTGTTCCCTATCAATTCAGGCCGGTACTCAAATTTATCCGATCGGACCGGCCCCGGCTCCTCATTGCCGACAGCGTGGGCGTGGGCAAAACCATTGAGGCAGGACTGATTCTACGGGAACTTCAGGCCCGGCGGGATATCCGTTCCGTGCTCATCATCTGCCCCCGGCCGTTGGTCGCGGAAAACAAATGGCGCAACGAAATGAAGCGGTTTGAAGAGCGGTTTGAACATTTGGACGGCAAAAATTTGCGATACTGCATCCAGGAGACCGACCGTGACGGCGAATGGCCGGACAGATTCAAAAACGCCATCCTTCCCTATTCTTTGTTTGATGAGGTTCTGCTCCAAGGGCAGTCTTCCGAAGGGAAACGGCGCGTCAAACGGAAAATCGGACTTCTGGATCTGGACCCGCCCCCGAAATTCGATCTGGTGATCGTGGACGAGGCCCACCACATCAGAAACACCGACACCTTCACTCACAAAGGGGTCCGGTTTTTCTGCGATCACGCCGAAGCCGTTGTCTTTTTAACCGCCACCCCCATCCAGCTCGGGGACAATGATCTTTTTGTATTGCTGAACACCCTGCGGCCGGATCTCATCATCGACCGGAAAAGCTACCTGCACATGGCCGAGCCCAACCCATTCATCAACCAGGCAGTCAGCCTGGCCCGGTCCAGGGAATCCGGATGGGAAACTGAATCCTTAAAATCACTGGACGAGGCTGCGGAAACAGCCTGGGGACGTGCCATGTTGAAAAGCAATCCGGAATTCAGCCGCATCCGGGATCGGCTGACCAAAGGGAACATCCTCATGGATGAGCGGGTGCACCTAATTTCGGATATGGAATCCCTGCACACCTTTTCCGGCATCATCAACCGGACCCGGCGGCGGGACATCGGCGACTTTACCGTGCGCAAACCCCAGACCGTTTCCGTGTCCTTTACCCCTTCCCAGCAGGTGCTTCACGATGCAGTCCTTGACATCCAGGCAGAAATTTTCCGGGCTCTTCACGGCAATGTATTCGTCAAATTTTTAATGACCACCATCCGCCGTCAGGCCGCCAGTTGTTTGTTCGGGCTGGTTCCGTTTCTTGAAGATATTCTCAACCGGCATGTGGATGAACTGGAATGGGCCGAGACGGATACCATCCAAACCGCGCCCGGCGAGAACGCGGTGGCGGCCATATCCGACCGAATTCAAAAAATTATCGAAATCGCCCGCACTATTGACCCGAAAGATCCCAAGCTGGATACCCTGCGCGGAATTTTAAAAGAAAAGCAAGCCCTTGCCAACAACCGGATCATGGTTTTCTCAAGTTTCAGGCACACCTTGGCCTATATTCACCGGCATCTGAAAGCAGACGGGTTCCGGGTGGGCATGGTGCATGGCGATATTCCGGACGAAGAACGGATCGACCTTCGGGAGCGGTTCACGGCGGACCGAAACCAGCCGGAGGCTTTGGATGTTCTCCTGTTTACGGAAGTCGGTTGTGAAGGTCTTGATTATCAATTCTGCGACTGCATGATCAATTATGATCTGCCCTGGAACCCCATGCGCATTGAGCAGCGTATCGGCCGCATTGACCGAAGGGGTCAGAAAAGCGAGGCTGTGGCCATTTACAATATGATCACGCCGGGCACGGTGGACGCGGAAATTTATTACAGCTGCCTGGTTCGCATCGGTATTTTTGACGGCGCGCTGGGCGGCGGGGAAAAGATTCTCGGAGATATCAGCTCGGAAATTAAAAATATCGCGGAAGACCTGACCTTGACGGATGAGGAACGGCGGGAAAAACTGGAACAACTGGCGGACAATAAAATCCGTCAAATAAAGGAAGAGGAACGGCTGGAAGAGCAGGAAAAAGAACTATTCGGAATTCAGATTTCAAGGGACCAGATCAACCGGGAAATCGCGGATGCTTCCAGCTTCTGGCTCACCTCCAGCGCTTTGCTCCGGCTCATCAATCTTTATCTGCACCGAAAAGCGGAAAAAGACCAGGAATTCATTCTGGGAGAAAAACCCCTGAAAACCTTGCGTCTTTCCGAAGCAGCCCGAAGAAAGCTTCTGGAAGATTATCAAAAGATTCCCCGAAAACCATCCATAGCCTGCCGGCAATGGGAAAACTGGCTCAAGGGCGGGGAACCACACCTGTCCATCACCTTTGAATCCGAATGCGCGGCGGCCCATCCGCAAACCGCGTTTATCACACCGGTGCACCCCCTGACCATCCAGGCAGCCCGGTCTCTGAAAAAAACCGGCCCGACATTGACCGCCCTGAAAGTAAAAACCGATGATCTCCCGGCGGGTAAATATTTATTTGCGGTTTATCAATGGCGGTTTCACGGGGTCCGGGAAAATCTGGTGCTGCGGCCCATTGCCATGGATGATGCGCTCACGGCAAAACTGCCTTTGCTTCTGGAACAGGCCGAGACCGTCCCCGCCAGGGACGCAAACATGCCGGATATTTCCGCCTGGGGTGAACTGGATGTCCGGCACCATGCCCTTTGGTCCGGCGCCCTTGAAAACCACCGCCAACAAACCGTGGAAATCGCCAAATTCCAGAAAGAAAGCCTCACCACCAGCCATGATGCCAGAATGGCCTTGCTGAACGAGCAACTCAGTCAGGCCGGGCATGAAAAAATCCGTAAAATGAGGGAATCCCAGATGGCCGCAGCGGAAGCGGATTACAGCCGAAGAATTCAAGATCTGGATATCGCCAGGGAACGGGCCGATATCGCGGCCCAGCCGGTGGTGTTTGGGGTGATGATTGTTGAAGCAGGAGAAATACAAAAATGAATCATAATATCGAAATATTATCGGAAAAACGCAAAAGGTGGGTGATAGCTAACCGCGAAAATAATTTTGAGGATGGAATTAAACGGCTGCTGACGGAATTATACCCCTACAATGCGCATTTCATTTATGAGCTTCTGCAAAATGCCGAAGATGCCAATACCGAAGATGCTGAGGTCATCGAAGTAAGATTTATTCTGGAAGAAGACAGGGTAGAATTTGAGCATGACGGGAGCCGTCTTTTTTCAATTAAAGATGTGGATTCCATTACGGGCATCGGAAAAAGCGCAAAAAAAGACGATAAAACGGCAATTGGTAAATTCGGCGTCGGATTCAAGGCGGTTTTTGCCTATACTGATTCTCCGGAAATTCACTCTGGTGATTTTCATTTCAAGATCACTGATCTGGTGGTTCCCGAAACTGTCAAACCAATATCACGAGCCCAAGGAGACAAAGGGACCACTTTTATTTTTCCGTTCAATAACATCAAGAAATCGCAGGAAATCGCCCTGAGAGAAATTGAGCAGAGCCTGAGAAAATTGGGTGAAAATACGCTGTTATTCCTCAATCACATTCGAAAAATTGAATATTTATTGCCGGATGGATCACTGGGCTATTTGGAAAGAAAAGAAAAATCCGAGAACAGAATCGAAATTCTTGTCAAACAGCCAGAAATAGACAGCGAACCATTGCCATCCAATTATCTGCGATTTCAAAAAACGATTGAGGTTAAGGATGAAGACGGTGAATTAAAAGAATGCCGTATTACCGTTGCATTTAAATTGGAGAAACAGGAAAACCCCGATGCGAGTGATTTGCCCACATGGAAAATCGTTCCGTTAGCGCGGGGCCAAGTTTCCATTTATTTCCCAGCAGAAAAGGAAACCTCAAACCTTCGATTTCATCTTCACGCGCCTTTTGCCTCCACGGTCGCCCGCGATAGTGTTCGTGACTGCCCGGCAAATGATTCGTTACGGGATCATATTGCTGACTTGGTGGCTGAATCCATGACATCAATCCGTGATCAGGGACTGTTGACGGTTGATTTTTTAGCCGTACTGCCAAATCCCAAAGACAATTTGCCACCTTTTTATGAACCCATCCGAAAGAAGCTGGTTGATATTTTTAAATCTCAAGATCTGGTGCCCATGAAAAAAGGGGGGCATAAAGCAGCAGACTTAATTTTCAGAACCTTGAAACGCATCTCCGACTTAATTGATGATGATGATCTGGCGCTCATCTTAGAGAATGATGATTACCAGCCTCCTTTATGGATTGCCAACCCAGGCCAATTAAACCAAAAAGAAGAAAATTTTCTCTCTGGTTTGGGGATAACAAAATGGGATATCAGTAATTTGATAAATATTTTGGAATCCCCTTCTGACCAGATCAAAAACTGGCTGAGTGAAAAATCCGTGGAATGGCATCAAAAATTTTACGCAGAACTCAAAGAACATTATGAAAAAGCTCGATATAATTACGAAAAAGAAAAAACAGCCAATCTTTGCATTATACGCCTGACCAATGGTTCATACAGTATCGGTAAAAACTGTTTTTTCCCGGATGGATTTTCTGATTATGATGAAATGATGCCCCGTGTTGCAAAAGGCGTTTATACATCCGGTGAAAATGAAAAACAGCAGGAAAATGCCAGAAAATTTCTTGAAATGGTTGGTGTCCGTGAACCCGGGGAAGCAGAACAAATCGAAATGATACTGAAAAATCGTTACGCCAATGCCAAAAACTGGCCTGAACCGGCAATTTACTTCAAAGACTTGAGCCGTTTCATTTCATTGGTGGAAAAATTCCCAGAAAAATCAGAATTGTTTGCTGATTACTTCATCTTTGAGTGTTCTGAAGGAAGTAGGGCAAAGCCGGCGGATATTTATCTGGATGAACCTTTCATGAAAACCGGGCTGGCAATCCATTTCAATTCTTTTAAAGACGCAACCCACATCAAACCCTTGAGTCACTCATATGAGGAAAATTCAATTCAAATAAATCAATTAGCCCACTTCGCTGAATTGGTTGGAGCAATTGAAAAATTACCAGTGGAAAAAGTAAGTTGTGAACAAAATCCAAAATGGAAAGATTTGAAAGAGTTGCGCGGTCGCTTTAATTCTAACTGCTCGATAGATAGCGATTATAATATTATTGGATTGGAAAACCTGCTTGAATCGCCGACTGTCCAATTGACAAGGCTTGTGTGGAAGACAATGAATTCATTGGACAAGGGATGCCTCAATGCTAAATACAAAAAACACAGAACATGGAAGCCCCAAAATGCCGATTCTCAACTCGTTCATATTTTGAGAAATGCATCATGGATACCTCAAAATGGAGACGAATTTACAAAGCCTTGTGATGCCTTTATTGATCAACTTCCCGCCGGATTCGAATATGATGGCGGAAAGGAATGGCTTAAAAAAATTGAATTCGGGAAAAACACTAAAAAACAAACAGAAGAATCACTATATGCTTGGAAATTAGGCTTTGAATCCCCGGATGAAGCCGAAAAAGCCGCTGAAATAGCAAAATTTTGCCGTGATTCAGGAAAACCTCTTGATGAAATCTTATCCCAATTATCAAAAAATAGAAAAGGAACAAAACCAAAATTCCCTTCAAAAAAATCCCCGAATCCTGAACAGCGGGCTGATAAAGTTTCGCAGCATCACGCTGACGCGCTTGAAAAAACCTATGCAGATAAAACCCGCAGCGTCAGGACGTCCGTAAATTCTGTAGATAAGGATAGTTACCTCAGGGATAAATACAAAAATGAAGATAATGAAATGGTTTGTCAGATATGCAAGGATGTAATGCCCTTCAAAAAAAGGAACGGCGAATATTATTTCGAAGCTGTTGAGGCACTTTCAAAGAATCATTTCAGCAAAGAATATGGAGCGCAATACCTGGCGCTCTGTCCGGTGTGCGCAGCAAAATATAAAGAATTTATTAAGAAAGACGAATCCGCAATGAACACCTTAAAATCCGATTTGATTCGTTCGGACTCAGACCATCCTGAAATCCCGTTAATCCTTGAAAAGGTGAAATCGAGCATTCAATTTCATGAAGTTCACTGGATTGATATCCGGACCATTCTTCACATTGAAACAGAAAATTAAGGAGAAAAAAATTGATTAACCCTATTTCGACTTTTAAGGATTCATGTGACCTTGTCAAAAACGGTAAAGACCTTATAAAAAAACATTTTCCATCTGAAATCCAGAAAGAACTTCTTCGCAAGAGCGCTCCGTCTGGAGAATTTCACATTCTGAATATTGACCAACTTGCTTATCCAATCGTCAGGGCGGGCGGGATCGACATGGGGGATGAAAGTGACCCGGCTTCATTGGCCAAGTATTATGAAGATTTTAAGCAACTTTGTGAAAATGGCTATATTGAACATGCCGGTGGTGCATTTTTCCGACTTACCGCAGGTGGCTTTGAAAAAACAAAAAGCCTTAAATAATCAGCTATATTCATAGACCACATAACCTTCCCGCTGAACTCTGACCGGTGTTTCGCTGCCGCTCCACACCGGGGGTGAGCAGGTCATTAGCTGGTATCTTTTTCTGATAGGAAACCAGAAATGGACACATCAAAACTGAAAAAACCGTTCGGTGAATGGGCCAAATCAGCTCAGAGCCGACTAACTTATGAATATCAAGCATCTCGGAGTGTTCTGACCCAAGGTACACTCTTGGGTATCATCCGTGAAGCCGTCGTGAAAGACATCCTCCGCAAGTTCCTACCAAATTCAATAGAGATCGGTAGTGGGCAAATATTCGATTCTCAGGGTGTCTCTTCCAAGCAGATCGATATTGTTTTGGCTGAAAACAGCGCTCCTGTTTTTCGGTATGAAGGCGGGGTGTCTGCTTATCTGCTTGAAACAGTCGCGGCAACTATTGAAGTCAAGTCAATGATGCATCGAGATAAACTGCATGAATCTCTGGACAACTGCAACTCAGTTAAGGATCTTGCTTATGGTCTTCACATCAAGGGCAAGGGAAAGAAAATCTTTGAGGAGGCGGTGCGATGGGTCGAGGGGAAGGGTGCCCTTCAAACCATTGATGAAGCAATCCTAAATCCAAGAGATGACCGCAATTTGGACTGCCCTGAAAACATCTGGGAAATCATAAGGTTTGTCCAATTTTGGCTCCATTGGGCAACTGGCGATTTAGGAACACCAGAGTTTTACGATAAGTTCAAGCCAATTATAGAAACCGGTGATTTCGATTTCTTCGTTAACCTGCTTCAGCATGTGTTGAATCAAACTGATCAAGTGAAAGCCGTAACTGTTGACACTGCCAGAGCATCAGATATCCAACATGAGTTTTTCCAGCAGCTCCATAATAGCTTGATGTATGAGTGTCTGCCGCCAACTACATTCATTCTCGCATACGGTGGTTATAAGAAACTTGATATCATGGTCTTGGAAGTAAAAAGGTGGTATGAAAAGAACATGTCGAAAATCAGTTGGGCACATATGCCACGTGTGATTATGAACGACAGAATGCTCATGTATCGCCATTTCAATACCTACCACTGTAATGTCTTTGACTATCCGATCATTTTTCTTATGGTCGGTTTGTGCAATACGTTTTCTAAACTACTCTCTTTGGATAGACCATTAGGTAGTAGATCCCAGATTACACCCTATTTTGATCTTTCTCGAATATTAGGCGACCTGCATCCGAAAAACGTTCAGCCATACTTAACTTGGTCGATTCCGTTAGACAACAATTCGTCTGGAGAAATTGAAACAGTCAAATGAGAGACGATTCTGTTGGCTATGACATTGGATCAATTAATTCTTGGGGAAAAGGCACGTCCTTAAGTATTTAAATAATAAATAAAGATGAAATCCAGATGATGCCCGCATGTCGGACACCGATTTGTGGAAATTCTGCATCACGTATTGAATTGTCAATTATTTCTGCTATTTTTTGCATGCTTTAATTCGCATTGATGTTGATAATTGCTGCAACTCAATTTGTCATATTGACATTTTGACATTTATCGCATATCTTAATCTGTAAGCAATCAGCGTTTTAACCAATATCCTAAAGAGGACATTATGCTTGTAACCATCGACAAAAGAGGCAGCATCAGTTTACCGGCTTCCGTGCGGAAAGATCTGGGTTTCCAGCCCGGTACCCACTTAGAGCTGACTGTGGCGCCAGGCGGTGCCATCACGCTTTTTCCGGTTGAAATATATCGCAGCATCAAGCTCAGCGATGCCGGCATACTAAAAATTAAAGAGGCCAGAGAATCCGAACCGGCCACATTCCCGGAATGGTTTGATAAGGAATTTGCCGATGCCGGAACTGATCCCGAATAAAAAATTCATCGCTGATCTTGAAAAATTCAAAAAGAATCCGGCGTTAATCAAAAAAATCGCCAAATGCTTGAAGTTTCTGGAAGCCAATCCCCTTCATCCTGGACTGAACATTGAACGGATCGCCAATGATCCGACAGCCTGGTCCGCTCGTGTGGACCTAAAATACCGGATATCCTTTGAACCTTCGGCTTTTCGGGAGAACGGCGCGCCGGACTGGACCTGCCCCGTAAATCTGTTGCGCATATTAGACCATGACGATCTTTACAAAACTCCTCATTAAATTCTCTTTTTGCAGTCTGATGTCAGAATATTACTTTAAATTACCCAGCAGCATTTACGAATAGGTCTATTCCTTGATGTTTTTTACCTGACACCTGATCATTGAAAAATCAAAATTATAGGTTGAAGGTATTGA